>JBKXCY010000032.1:0-12521 GCA_046994005.1 Streptococcus sp. | reverse complement strand
GTTATTATCATTATCAACGACATAAAGGTCTGCACGATAGTTCCCTAGTGAGTTTTTATGATCACTTGCTTTAATAGTTACTCGATAAGAACCATCAGATTGACGATTTGCCTTATGCCATACAAGATCATCCTGCCCATTTTCAAGACTCCATGATGGAACTAAGATTTCCTTTACACCAGTCGGTGCCACCACATTACGAATAACCGCATCAAAACTACCAGTTGAAACATTATTGTTTTCGATCGTTAATGAAGCAGTTGGGCGTGATTGACGAACGTCAACTACTTTTTCAGAAATATAATGACGATTGTTGAAATCATCTACAATGTAGGCATCAGCACGGTAATTGCCAGTTGAATCCTTATGATCCGTTGCTTTGATAGTCACGCGATAAGAACCATCTGCTTGACGCGTTGCCTTGTGCCAAATGAGGTCATCTTGGCCACCCACCAAACTCCATGATGGAACTAGAACTTCTTTTAGACCAGTCGGTGCAACAATATTACTAACAACCGCATCAAAGGTACCCGCTACTGGGTTATTGTTTTCAATTGTCAGAACTCCGCTTGGTCGAACGTAATCAACCGAAACTACTTTTTCAGCAATATAATGACGATTGTTAGAGTTGTCGACGATGTAAGCATCGGCACGATAGTTTCCTTTATTGCCCTTATGATCACTTGCTTTAATCGTTACGCGATAGCTACCATCAGTTTGCTTAGTTGCCTTGTGCCAGATAAGATCATCTTGGCCATTTTCTAGACTCCATGATGGGACTAAAACTTCCTTGACACCTAGTGGCGCTGTGATATTAGTGATCACAGCGTCGAAAGTTCCTGATTTATCATTATTGTTTTCAATAGTAAAACTTGCTTTAGGTTTTAACTGCTCAGGTGTCTTACCAATGAATACTTGAGTCGAAGTTCCGCCCACACCTGTCAATTGTCCGTTGTTTTGGACATAGTATAGATGGACATTGTAAAGGCCAGTTGAGTTCTTATGATCCGATGCTTTCACATTAACGGTATAAGTTCCATTTGCTTGACGATTCGCCGTATACCAAATCAGGTCATCTTGGCCACCTGATTCTGACCAAATTGGTACCGAAACAGTTTGAACTCCGTTAGGGGCTTTAACATTTGAAATCACAACATCAAATCGCCCTGCCATGGTATCATTATTGACAATGTTGATCGTTCCACTTAAGTTCCCTACTGTTGGATCGGCTGCTGGTTTTGTATTTGCTGTAAAACGTCCTGTATAGTCTACACTGTGGTCAAAGAGATGTTTCCCTGGAAGCAATTCTGCTTGAGAAGAGAATTGCCAAGCGCCTGCTTTGCCATTGTAACGTAAACTCTTAGCATCTTCAACAGATAATTTTGGAGCAGGATATTGGGCTACCCAGAAATTTTGAAGGCCAAATTGAGCGGTGTTGACTGGCCCTTTCTTGCGAAGATTGTTTTCATCCAACCAGCTAGCACTTGTGTAGAACATCAAATTGGTGTAGCCGTTTTTGCGCATTTCATCCACCCAAGCTTGGGTGTTGCGGTTAATGTTTGGCTGCATCTTGGCATCCTCAAAGTCATTGACCATGAGGGTGTTCTTTGGCAAACTCAAACGTTGTGCAGCTGAAATATAGAACCGTGCTTCTGCACGCGCTGATTCTTCAGAAGTGTAACGTGAAAAGTGATAAGTTGATACTTGCAGACCCGCAGCTTGCGCATTACGAATTTGGTTCTCCGCATTCGGGTTCTTGTACCAAGTATCTTCTGTCAATTTGACAACGACACCACCCACTCCTTTATTAGCTAGGGTACGGTAGTCGCCAATACTAATATCTCCGTTGTGGCTACTCACATCAACGAATGATTTTGGCTGCACCGCCACATCTGTTGAACGACCAGCAGGAGCGTGAACACCGGTGTTAAAGAAGGTCGTCCTTCCTGTATCAGACGGAAGAGGAGTTTCTTCTTTCTCAGTAGTCGATGCTTCTGCAGCTTTCTCTACAGATGAAGCTCCACTTTCTGAAGCCGTAGTCTTGCTTGCGGGTACCACAGCTGGTTCGATCACATTTGCTGGTGCTGCGTAGTTGCTTGCGACTGGTGCGACTGACTTTTCAGTAGTTGCTACTTCTGGCGCTGTTTCAGCTTGGACTTGGTTGCCTTCTTCAGTAGTAGCGACTTCTTTTGAAACCAGCTCATCTGCACTGACTCCCTGAGCAGATACAGCCATCAAGACTGCCGCTCCGGCATAAAAAATAAGATCTTTCTTTTTCATATAAACTTCCCTTTATACAAATTTTATACGTTAATCATTTTACCACACGGTTTCAGCGATGAAAAGTTTTATAGGGCAAATTTTTAAAATTAGTGATATTTTTTTGAAAAACTCAAAAAAGAAGCCCTTTTGAACTTCTTTTTACCTTATTTCAAATGTTTTAATGCTGTCTTTAGGTAGTGTCCGTCACGAATCTCTTGACCAACACGCTTGGCATTGTTCACCAAGTCTTGGTAATCGTCATCTGAAAGATTATCGATTGCCTCCTTCAAGTCATGAAGAGACTCTACTGCAATCCCGCACCCCTTCTCAAGTACAAAGTGAGACAAGGCCGACTGTTTCCACACCACAAGTGGGAAGCCTGATGCTAGATAGAGCGACGCCTTGTGGGAGTTGTTGTAGCGAAGGTATTCTCCAAAAAAGCCACTACAGGTCTCAACGCTATCTCCATCCCAGACCAGACCAAAACCGCCCTCAAGGGCTGCAGGAAGTTCATCCGGTAGGAAGGAACCAAAGTAGGTTTCATTTGCAAGTGCTCTACTCTCATCAAAACCAACACCATAAAGGTTATAAGCCGGTGCTTCTGGAAGAGTATAAAGATAACCAGCTTTTTCCTGGGCCAAATTACCTGCCACAATGATTGGCTGGTCTTTTGTCAGTCCACTTTTTTCTTGGAAATTTGGAATCAAATAATCAAAAATTCCAAGACTCACAATCTTATCTTCCGCAATACCTTTATCCACCAAAACTGACTTCATAATAGGATTGTGGGAGATGAGGCCAGTTACACTATAAAATGTATCACCTTCCGTTAACTTCATCCGTAACTTCATTCTAAATGGTAGAGTCTTGTCATTTACAAAACGCAAGGTTTCTAGATCGTGAATCAGAAGATAGGTGTTAACACCTCTATTTTTAAGAGATTTTAGTAGACTGTTAATAAATAAAGAATGATGTAACAAGGGAAATTGTATCACAATATCATCATTTTTCTTTAAGCGTTTGAAGGCTCTCAAAAGTGCTCTATATTTGTGAATCTGAGCATTAAGAACATTCATTTTATACCAGTCATCTACCCTAACTTTTAAGGGGGCATAACCTAGTCTATTAAAGATCACTTCAACATCATTACGTGCCTTATTCCCGGCATTTTTCACATTATGATCGTGTAAAAATTCTTCTTTTAAATAGTATTTCATCTCTTATTTCTCATTTTTCAAAAGCTGATTTTTTAGGATAGCGTTCTTGTATGAATTCTTTAAAATGAATGAGATTTTCTTCCTTAAAATCACTATCATCATTCACACAAAGCAGTTTTTTATGTCTATCTTCAAAGATTTTATCAAGTTTATCCACTTGATTTAAACCAATTGTCTCTCCGAAATTTTTAGACATAGGATAAAACTGGTTACTTTCAATTTGCCAGAGAGAACAGATGTATTGATTGACATCTACCCCATAATTTCTAATCTTATTTCTGGAGGTTCTATCCAAAATTTCTCCCTCAATTTCCCATAAATGTGCCAAGGTACTCTTTTTCATCGGAACAGGTAAATGCTGGTTCACGTATCCCGTCGGCCCCCATGGCAAGAGTAACAAGTTTTTCAAAATCAAAGATCCATAACGGTAATTAAAGAATTTCCAAGGTGAAGATTTTAAAGCCTTCTTATTAGGAAAATGGCGATAAATCAACTCAACATTATTGTGATAAGTATTTGTAAATGGTGACCAAGGAACTAAAGCATCGTATACTGCTAAAAGTTTCGGTTGCCCATTTTTATAAAAATCCGAAGGCTGACTGTCTCTGATTAAGTACATATCATCATTGAAATAAAGAAAGTTTTCCGACAAGCCTTCAATCCGATGGAGGTTCAGCTCAATAGCCGCTGAATTATAAGTAGGTAGATACTCTTTAGGGATAAATTCTTTATGAGTGACCAACTTGAGTTGTGGATGCTCCAAGTTCAACCATTCCGGTTTTTGCCCATTTGTGACTAAATAAATATGATTTACCCAAGGAGCATGCTTTTCAATCATTCGAAACCAATAATTAAAAATACCGTAATCACGATAACGTTGCTCACCATCGATTTCCTGGTCTATTTCTGCTATTTGACCTGTCACGGCTTGTTTCTCACGGACAAACTCCGGGTCACTTCCGTCAACCCAAAGAACCACGATATCAATTTTTTCTTCTGTCATTTACTAAATTCTTTCTCAACGACTTCTAAGGCACGTTCGATCACCACGTGCATATCGTAGTATTTATAGTCTGCTAGGCGCCCACAGAAGATAACCTTGTCATTTTTAGTGGCTACTTCTTGGTACTTAGCAAACATCGCATTATTCTTTTCATCATTGATTGGATAGTAGGGTTCATCGCCTCGTTTCCAATCAGCTGGGTATTCACGGGTAATCACCGTCTTCGGTTGAGTCCCATACTCGAAGTGCTTGTGCTCAATGATCCGAGTATAAGGAATTTCACGCTCCGTATAGTTGACCACGGCATTACCTTGATGATTTTCCTCATCCAAAACTTCGTGTTCGAACCGAAGGCTGCGGTATTCTAACTCTCCGTGTTTATAGTCAAAGTACTGGTCAATCATCCCTGTGAAGACAACTTTTTCAGCAGAGCTTTCCAGTTCTGCACGATTGGCGAAGAAATCAACCCCAAGTTCTACTTCTACATCACCCAGCATGTTTTCAATGATGACATTGTAGCCACCAATTGGAATTCCTTGGTAACGGTCATTAAAATAGTTGTTATCAAAGGTTAAACGCACTGGGAGGCGCTTAATGATGAAAGGAGGCAGGTCTGTTGCAGAACGTCCCCATTGCTTCTCCGTATAGCCCTTGATCAACTTTTCATAGATATCTGAACCAATCAACTTGATGGCCTGTTCTTCAAGGTTCTTCGGTTCAACATCTTTCATATCAGCCGTTTGTTCCGCAATCTTGTCTTTGACCTCTTGAGGAGTCTTGGTCCCCCACATGGCATAAAAGGTATTCATGTTGAAGGGAAGATTGTAGAGGCTACCCTTGTAGTTGGCTACTGGTGAGTTGATATAGTTGTTAAACTCAGCGAACTGGTTGACATAGTTCCAGATTTTTTTGTTGGACGTATGGAAAATGTGGGCACCGTACTTGTGAACATTGATTCCTTCAACTTCTTCACAATAGATATTCCCACCGATGTGATCCCGCTTGTCAATCACTTTTACTTTTTTACCACGTTTTGTTGCTTCGTGTGCGAAGATTGCTCCAGACAAACCTGCACCAACGATCAGATAATCATACATAGTAGACTCCATTATTTCTTAAATATTTGTTTTAATTCTTTCACATCTACCACTCTCAGAACTAGGATGGCGATTAGATAAATGATCCCACCAAGCACCGCATACACGAGTACATTCAGGGTAGGGGTGAAATGTAGGAAGGGTTTTACAAGTAGCAACAGGCCATACATCATAGCCGATGCGCATACAATTTTTACCATAGACCCGACAATCGGAACTTCCCTGAGGTAATGACGGGTATAGTACAATTGAATGAACCATACCAGTGACTCTGTCAGAGCTGATACAATAGCTGCGCCGATAAAACCAAAGTGAGGCAAGAAAAGCACATTCAACCCAACACTAACAATGGCAGGAATGGTGGTGGATAGCATAAATTCTTTGTTCTTATCGTGCGGGATAAGAATTTGAATCCCCATAATATTGGTCCAACCGATGAAGAACATGCGGAAAATCATGATGGCAATAGCATAACGCGCATCCTGGAAATCCTTCCCTAGGAAGAATTGAACAAAGTCATCGTTGACAATCAGCATGCCTGCAATAATCGGGAAAATGACCAAATTATAAATCAAAAAGGACATTTGGTGCATCTTGTTGGCGGCCTTGTGGTCCCCTGAAGACAAGAGGCTCGATACACGAGGCAACATGACACTTCCCAGAGACGTCACCAAGGTCAACAAAATATTGACGAGTTTTAAAGCTTGATCGTAAATCCCCACATCCTTTGTAGAGGCGAGAGCCCCCAGCATGGTCCGGTCAAGAGTAACATAGAGGGAAATGGCAATCTGCGGTAAAAAGAGCAGAATGACCGGTTTTAAATGCACCTGTGCATAGGCCATATCAAAATGGGCCTTCCCAATAAATTCGCGGGCAGGTAACCACATGCTCAGCTGACCTAACAGCTCAAAGATCGTTAGTAAAAATACATACAGATAAAGATCATTGGCAGACTTAACGAACAAGAAGATGGAGATGACTCCAACCAGCTTGACCGTAATATTTCGAACCGTAATCTTGCGGAAGTCCTCTAAGCCCTGAAAAAGCCAGGAAATATCGAGCCCTTTTGAAACCAAACTGAGTCCCAAAATATAGGCTACAGGATTTTGCATGGATGGAAGTATCAAGCAAAACAAAGCATAAAGGAGGAGAGATACAAATGTCGCACCTAACTGGAGGGTATAGATCCCCCAAAAATTCTTTCGGATATCTTTCCGGTGTCCTGAAATTTCCTTAGTACCGTAATTGGCCACTCCTAGCGTCGCTAAAAGGATAAAGTAGGTGACAATGGAGTTGAAATAGCCGTAAGTTCCTAAATCTTCAGAGCTAAATACCCGAGTGACATAAGGGGTGGTGATAATCGGTAGGATAATCACCAGTAGCTGGTAGGAAAGATTATAGGCGTAATTTTTTAAAACTTTCATGTTCATTCAACTCTATCTATCATTTTATTTTGAACTGGTAAAAGGTTGGCAAAAAGTGTGAATATAAAAATATTATATCCTGGTCTTACCCAAAATGCTTCAATCATACAGTTTATTGTAATAAGTGATAATAGAGCTAGAAATAAAAACATTCCTTGTTTATAAAGTCTCTTCGATGCAAGTACATATATCAATACCAGTAATACGACAGGAACAACTCCGTAGTAAAATAACATTTGAATGTAAGAGGAATCTACATAGTTATAACTGTATACTGATTCTGTTGTCCCACCATATCCTATAAACTTAACCCCGGTTGCTCCAAACAAATGTAATCCATAGGTCTCTATTGCATTTTTCCCTAAAAATAACCTCATACTGAATAAGTTGTTCAAACTCACAAATAATGAAGAAGACCAGGTAAAGAAATACGATAAGTAAAACATTAAGAAAGAAAATATAGCTGCAAAATAAGGTAGGATCCCATAAATTTTAAATTTTCTTTCTTTAGTAACATACATGACAATAAAAATGACAGTTGCTACAAGTACAGAAAGGGCATTTAACCGAGCATCACAAAATTTGATGATAAAAAATGCTAAACTAATACCTACTAAGGTTCGTAGTATGATGAACCTTTTCCGTAGTACATATCCCCAAGCAATAAATAAATAAAAACAGTGGGACGCAAAGTCAGTTGGATAAATGAAACCAAAGGAATTTCTAATCACAAAGCCAGACGAACGGACCTGAGCAAATTGTAAATTAGGAATAACTCCTAGAATTGAAAGTAAGAAAACTCCCAACACTATCGTTCCTGACACAATAACGTATGTTTTTAAGATAACATCAATATCTGCATCATATAATAACAAAATCAATAATGAATAAAGTAGGAAATTAGTCCCGCCCGTATGCATGAATACGATAGAACTTGTTAGTAGTAATAAAATAGCAGTTAAGATATAAAAGAACGTGAATTTTTTTATATACAAAAATCTAAAACATAATAATAATGAAAAACAGATTAATAAAACAACCGGAAAATTGGGGATTATTCTGTTTAACATTGTTGTCATAAGAGTATCGTACCCAACAATGAGAGTCAATACTAGAATAACCAAAAGGTTCTCAAACTTAATTTTTAACATAATACCTTTTTACTCTTAATAAAATAGCTACACCTATTTAAAAGCAATTTTACGTAAAATTGGATTCATTTTCATTTTTTCAATAAAGATGACTGTCCGAAATTTTTTTTTGGTGAGAAGATCAATACTCAATCTTCTAAGAAAAGAAGAAATATCTCGCTGTCTTAATAAGGTCTTATAAGACCCAATCGTTTGATTCCTATTTCCTGAAAAAATATTATCAAAAGCTTTGTTAGTAATAATAGATTGCAGTAATTCTATCTTTTCTTTCCTTCGCGCATTTAAATTAGAAATTTGAAAGGCTGCACTGACAATAATTTTTGTCTTAATTTCTTGAATTAATGAGGCATCTTCTATTTGGAACTTTTCAAGTAATTTTTGCAATGCTTGAAGTTCATCTAATTGTATTTCGATTCTTCTAGGATGAAAACTGGTCAATGCTGAACCGCTTCTACCAGCAATATAATTATAAAGAGTCGAGTCAATAAATTGAATGGTATTTAAATGTCGATAAACTTGAAAATTGAATGAAGTATCTTCTCCTATTGGTTTACTAGGAAACTTAATATCGTGTTTTAAAATAAATGACTTGTTATAGATTCTTGACCAAACATTATACATCATATCCGTTTTGAATAACTCTATAAATTCATTTCTAAATTCATTCTTTCCAAGAAGACCGCAATGCGTATACAAATGAGGACGACAAGACAAAATAGTGTCCTTATTTTCTTTAATTTCATTGTAGCCAAAACAAAGAACATCCCATTTATCATTGAGGTTAGGAAATATTTTTTCAAAGAAATCATCAGATACGAAGTCGTCTGGATCCATAAAAAATAAATAATTACCCCTTGACAAAGAAATACCTAGGTTCCTAGCTTCTGACACTCCGTTATTTTCAATATGCCTAACACAAACATTAGAAAAATTATTTTGGTACTCATCGCAAATCGCACCGCTATTATCACTTGAACCGTCATCAATTAACACAATTTCATAATTGATCGGTGACGATTGCATAAGTATGGAATCTAGGGCTCTTTTTAAATAACCTTCAACATTAAATACTGGAACAATAATACTCAAATCTATATTATTCATTACTCTTCATCCTTAATTTATGACGAATAAATTCTAGTGTCCATTTTTTTTTTTAATTTCTTTAACATTGTTGATTTAATATATTCCCAATAGAATTTATTTCTTGTCACCTCTACTAGCTCTTGCTTAGAAATTTTCTCTCCAATAACTAATTGATTTGGTATAACATAAAATGAATCGACTAATTTAAACTCAGGACATTTAATCATCTCTTTTGGAAATGTGCATATAGAGGACGCTTAACCACTATATCACCATCGATTAAATTTATCGATTCCAAACCATTTTCCTCTGACCAAAAATAATAGCGTTTCGGTTCATTTTCGCCATATTCCCTGAAATGAGAAATGACTAATATCAATATCATCAAAAAACTTATCTTGCAGTTGTTTGAAATGACATTTTTCAAAAAGTTTTTGGATACCTTCTGCCTCATCAAAAATAAAATTTTGTTCACTAGTATAGACATTGTGATAATCTAATCGATAATATGAACCTTGCCCAGACATAAAAACACGATTAACTTCTCTTGAATTCTTAAAAATTTGAAGATGACCTAAAAGACCATATCGAGCATAGTCATTCTCAAAAAAGCTATGCTCTTCAAGAAATTGATAAATATCACCTAGTAAGACATCTGTGTCACAAAAACCCCAGTAATCATAACCCTTTAATTCTTCTTCAAAGATAAGCCCATAAGCAACTTTATAGTCACATAATTTATAAGGTGTTTTAAGAGAGATTTTAAAATCAAACTTAGACTGAACTTTCTCTCTTAACTCATCAAAAGAAAGAGTTACAAATTCTATATTTTTAGCATTTAAAATGTCAAATTGGTCAACCTTTTGATCCGTATTTAAGAAATCAATCTTTTGATTACGTTTGGCGGTCAACAAAAAATAAGGGAAAAATTTTGGAAGTCTTCCGAAATATGGAATAATAAGTCTTATTCTTTTCATTTAGTTAAATCCTCTCCACCCTTATTCAACCAAGTAACAGCATTAAAATAACGGTGGTACGTTTTCAAATCAACGCCAACGTATCCCTGCTTTTCAGCTGATTTAAAATGAACCAAGGAAGGTAAGTCACTATAATTCTTCGAAGAGAAAATCACCTTACTCTTGTATGGAAGTTCTTCAAATTCTTTCATCAACTCATAAGTGCAAGCATCATTATCATTGAATTTGAAATATAGATTATCCCAGTGAATGCGTGCCAAACGACGTTGCCATTTCTGAGTTGCTTCTTCTTCATCTGCATAATGCAAAAAATGAAGTTCAATATCGTCAAGAAGTGCTATAGGATAGGCATTATCAAAATCCTCGATATATTTTGATTCCTTAACAAATTTTAAGGGGATATCTCCACTCAAATAATATTTTAAATTCTTGAGCATTTTGATGTAATCAGGTGAAAAGACAAACAGTCCAACAAAGGGTGTTTGATAAGGTAGTCCCAACTCCTGATAGACTTTCCCAGCCCAACAATTATCACAAATAATCGTGAAATTCTTATTCTTGAGTCTTCGTCTAGGAATAAAGTTAATAATTGGATAGATAAGCGGTTTTAATTTGTTCTTAATTGTTTCAGTATTCATCTTAGTATTTCTTATACAACTCCGAGAAATTCCGAATATAACTTTGTAATGAAAAGAGTTCTTTTTGACGTTGGACAGACGCCTTGCCAAATTGTTCGCGCTTCTCGGTGTTATCCGCTAATTCTTGAATAGCTTTTGACAATTCTGCAGGCTGATTTGGAGTGGCAAGAAGGCCATTTTCACCTTCTTTCACCATTTCACAAACACCACCGTGTCGATAACCCACTACAGGCTTACCACAAGCCATGGCTTCTAGGACAACTGTCGGCAGTGGATCTGGGTTGGTACTCGGCAAGACAAAGATATCAAACATATTATAGAGTTCTGTCGTCTTGCTATAATAGTCGATTCGCTTGATTTGTCCAGCTACTGGAGAGTCTGAAATAGCTTTTTCCAACTCATCCACGCGCCACTCTTCACCTTCAAATGCACTACCTGCTAAAAAGGCTACTGCTTTTGAATTGGCCTGTAAAATTGGCGTCACAGCTTCCAGGAAGTCACCTTGCCCCTTCCAAGCATTCACTCGACCAACCATACCGATCACCAAGGCATCCTGTGCGATCCCAAATTGGTCACGGACAGAGCTAGCATCCATCACCTGATAGACAGCATTGTCGACCCCATTATAGATGACTTGAACCTGGTCATCTTTAACATAGCGAGACTGTTTGACATGATTAGCAACGGCTTTTGAAACTGTCACAATCGTATCCGCATAACGCCCCATCAAAAAGTTGATGAAGTCAGAAATAGCTTTTGGCTTGACGATAATTTCATGGACGTGCCAAATCAAAGGCAGTTTCAACTTCCGCTTGAGGTAAATCCCTTCCAGTACCGCAGTCGTATTGTTGTGAATAAGGGTGATGCCATTTTCCTTGGCATAGTTGGCAATTTGTTTAGAATATCGGTTATAAGAACCAAAATACTCCATGATACCTTTAGGATTAAAATACTTCCGTCGCAAGATTGGATAATCGATAACTTTTACCTTAGCACCAACCTTTTCCAATGCACCCACTAAGACGCCATCGTTGGGCAAAATGACATGCGCCTCAAAAGCATCTTGATCCAATCCTTTAATCAGCTCCAACAAAACCTTGTCAGCGCCATACATTTCGGCACCCGCATGGAGATATAAAATTTTCTGCATGATTAACCTTTAAATACTTTCTCGTAGTCTGTAACAATCTTTTCCCATGTGAAAGATTGGGCAATCCGTTGACTAGATTTTTGATTGAGAGTTTCAATCGCTTGATCATCCAATTGTTCAGCCTGATCAATGACATGTGCCAATTGATCTTTCTGCCAATAAAGAGCGCCATCTTCACCGACTTCACGGTTAAAACCGACGTCCAACAAAAGATTGAGCTTAGTAGACTCAAGCGCTTCTAGAAGGGATGGATTGGTCCCGCCTACCTCATGACCATGGAAATAGGCAAAAGCATTCTCACGAATGTATTTGAGCAATTCTTGGTCGTACACCGTTCCAACAAACTTCACACGAGGATCCTTGTCAAAGCCAGTATCCTTGCGCAACTGTTCATAGAACTTGTTTTTCTCTACATTAGTAATCAGGACAAAATCTCTTTTGGAATTGGACTGCATAAAGCCATGAATCATGGTCTCATAATTATTTTCAGGTACAAAACGTCCCACGACCAGATAG
>JBKXCY010000031.1:0-12966 GCA_046994005.1 Streptococcus sp. | reverse complement strand
AAGGAATCCTTTTTCCTTAATGTCGTCTTGAGCCAAACGTTCTTTTACAATCCCATTTGTCACATCATCGGGCACCAATTCACCTTTGTCGATGAATGATTTTGCCAATACACCCATTTCAGTTTGGTTAGCCATTGCTGCGCGGAACATATCTCCAGTGGAGATGTGCGCTACATGAAACTCTTCAACGATTTTAGCTGCTTGAGTTCCTTTACCTGCTCCAGGCAACCCCATAATTAAAAGATTCATGATGAATTCTCCTTATTTTGTTTTTAAATGGAAGCAGGAGCGAATTCCTATTTCCATTTAAAAACAAAATAGAAGGCTGACAAAGTCAACCTTATTCTATTCTGTTGTTGTGTCCATAAATCCGACATACTTACGTTTTAATAAGTAGCCTTCTAATTGTTTCATTCCCTCAATACCTGTTGAAATAATGATTAACAAACTAGTTCCTCCAAGAGCAACTGCATCTGTCAAACCAAATAAATCTCGAGCTAGGATTGGAATGATGGTAATAAAGCCAAGGAATACTGATCCGACGCTTGCTAAACGACGTAGCAAACGAGACATAAACTCTTCTGTCCCCTTACCAGGGCGAACGCCTGGGATATAGGCACCACTCTTTTGAAGGTTTTCTGCCGTTTTTTCAGGATTGATCTGAACAAACGTGTAGAAGAAGGTGAAGAGAATGATCAATAAGGCATACATTGCCACACCAGTTGGTGTGTTTGTAGCCAACATGGCTTGAGCTGTTTTCACCCATCCTGCATTGTAACCCATAGCGCTAATCACTTGGAAAATTGCAGCAGGCGCTGCTGTAATCGAACTAGCGAAGATGACAGGAATAACTCCTGCTGGGTTTACTTTCAAAGGAAGGTAAGAACTTGATGGAGCTCCTTGTGCAATCTTTGTATATTGGATTGGAATCTTGTATTGTGCTTGCTCTACAAAGGTTGTAAAGTAAACAATAACCAAGACAGCAAGGATTAGTACCCCAACAAAAATGAGGGAATTGGTCATTTGACCAGAACGAACGTTCACAAATGCATTTTCATAGATTTCTTTAATCATCTCAGGAATCGATGACACAATCCCTGCAAAGATAATCATTGATACACCATTACCGTAGCCTTTATCTGTGATTTGTTCTCCAAGCCAAGTCACAATCATGGAACCGGTCGTTAGAATCGCACCGATTAATAGATAGGTCTTGGTATTTGGAGTTGCGACTAATTTCGCCTGAGACAAGGTGTGGAAGGTTGCTGTAATCCCGATGGATTGAACAAAGGCTAGAACCAAAGAAATATAGCGTGTTGCTTGGTTAAGCTTTCTTCGACCAACTTCCCCTTGTTTGCCCCATTCAACAAACTTAGGTAACAGATCCATTTGCAAAAGTTGCACGACGATCGAAGCTGTGATGTATGGGCTAACCCCTAATGCGAAAACTGAGAAGTTCCTCATGGCATTCCCAGAAACCAAACTGAGCATGTTCAAGAAGGACACATCTTGAAGGTTGTTCAGAATTTTCGCATTTACACCAGGCACTGTAATCGTGGTCCCAATGCGGAAAACAAGAATGATGAAGATCGTAAATAAAATCTTCGACCGTACTTGTTTCACCTTAAATGCATCTTTTAATAATTTAAAAAACATAGGTCACCTCACTTAGATGACTTCAACTGAACCACCTTTAGCAGTGATAGCTTCTTCAGCTGATTTAGAGAATTTAGCTGCTTTAACAGTCAACTTCTTAGTCAATTCTCCGTTACCAAGAATTTTGATACCTGATTTTTCAGCTTTTACAATTCCTGATTCTACAAGTACTACTGGAGTTACTTCAGCACCATCTTCAAAGGCGTTCAATTGATCAAGGTTCACAATAGCATATTCTTTAGCGTTGATGTTTGTAAATCCACGTTTTGGAAGACGACGGAACAATGGAGTTTGTCCACCTTCAAAACCAAGACGTACACCGCCACCGCTACGAGCTTTTTGACCTTTTTGACCACGGCCAGAAGTTTTACCATTACCAGATGAAGTACCACGACCAACACGGTTGCGGACTTTACGTGAACCTGTAGCAGGTTGTAATTCATGAAGTTTCATTATTAATTTTCTCCTCTTTTGTAAATTGCTAACGCATGTAATCAGGAAAAGGTGTCCTAACTACAAACTCGCCTATACTTATATTTAGTTTTAGGGGATGAGAACCTCTCATACCCCTGAAAACTTTGTTTCTATTTTTAAATAGATTATTTTACTTCTTCAACTGTTACCAAGTGAGATACAGCAGTGATCATACCACGTACTGCTGGGTTATCTTCTTTAATAACAGAGCTGTTCAATTTGCCAAGTCCAAGTGCTACAACAGTTTTACGTTGTGACGGGATGCGTCCGATTGGAGACTTAGTCAAAGTAATTTTAATTTGAGCCATTTGAATCTCCTTTCTTAAGCCAAGTCAGAAACTGAAATACCACGAAGGGCAGCAACTTCATCAGCGCGTTTCAATTGTGCCAAACCGTTAACAGTTGCACGAACGATGTTGATTGGAGTGTTTGATCCAAGTGATTTAGATGTAACATCTGCAATACCTGCCAATTCGACAACGGCACGAACTGCTCCACCTGCAGCAACCCCAGCCCCTTCGATAGCTGGTTTCAACAATACACGAGCTCCACCAAATACTGATGTTACTTCGTGTGGAATTGTTGTTCCAACCATAGGAACTTCGATCAAGTTTTTCTTAGCATCTTCAACAGCCTTACGGATTGCTTCTGGAACTTCTTGAGCTTTACCAGTACCAAATCCAACACGGCCATTACGGTCACCAACAACTACAAGAGCTGCAAAACGAAGACGACGTCCACCTTTAACAACTTTTGTTACACGGTTGATGGCAACTACGCGTTCTTCAAGTTCAACTGCATTATCTTTAAATGCCATTTTCTAGTGTCCTCCTATTAGAATTTCAATCCGTTTTCACGAGCTGCATCAGCCAAAGCTTTAACACGTCCGTGATATAGATATCCACCGCGGTCGAACACCACTTCAGAAATACCTTTAGCAACTGCACGTTCAGCAACAAGTTTGCCGACAACAACGGCTTGTTCAGTTTTAGTTCCTTTTGAAACTTCTTTGTCAAGAGTTGAAGCGCTTGCGAGCGTTACACCCGCTACGTCATCAATCACTTGAGCGTAGATGCCTGTATTAGAACGGAATACGTTCAAACGTGGGCGATCAGCAGTTCCAGAGAGTTTTCCGCGAACGCGACGGTGGCGTTTTTGACGGATTTTGTTTTTATCTGGTTTCGAAATCACAATTTTCACCTCTTAATTTTAAAATCATGTGCTAAGCACTGAGTTGGTAAGATGAAGGTTGGTTGAAAAACAACCAAACTACATTATTTACCTGTTTTACCTTCTTTGCGGCGAACGTATTCACCAACATAACGGATCCCTTTACCTTTGTATGGTTCAGGTGAACGAAGGCTACGTACATAAGCAGCTGTTTGACCAACTACTTCTTTTGAAATTCCGCTAACAACGATTGTTGTTGGGTTTGGAAGTTCAAAAGTAATTCCTTCTGGAGCTTCAACTTCATCTGGGTGTGATTTACCAACAGCCAAAACAAGTTTTGATCCTTGAAGTTGTGCACGGTATCCAACCCCGCGCATTTCAAGTTCTTTCTTGAATCCTTCTGATACACCAGTAACCATGTTGTTCAAAAGGGCACGAGTTGTTCCGTGGATTGTTTTCATTTCTTTTGAATCGTTTGGACGGTGAAGAGTTACTTCAGTACCTTCCACACGGATTTCAATATCTTTTGAGAACGTACGAGTAAGTTCTCCTTTAGGTCCTTTTACAGTTACAACGTTGTCATTGTTAGTGATTTCAACACCAGCAGGCAACACGATAACTTTATTACCAATACGTGACATGTTTTTTATTCTCCTGTTAAATTGTCAGGCCTTTTCGGGCCAGTTTTCACGGGGTTTAAGATACTTATTTAGTTCTAGAGCTGAACTGAACACGCTCTAAGAACTGTGTATCTTGATTTGAGTTCGAGCTAAGAATTTGGTGAAAAAGATAAGTTTGTCTTGGAGCATCGCTCCTACTACAAACTTCCTATTTTCACTGCATTCTTTTAACGCTCTCACATCATCAATTACCAAACGTAAGCGATAACTTCCCCACCAACGTTCTTTTGGCGTGCTTCTTTATCAGTAAGCAAACCTTCAGAAGTTGAAAGGATAGCAATTCCAAGTCCGTTAAGAACTTTTGGAAGATCTTCACGTTTTTTGTAAACACGCAAACCTGGTTTAGATACACGTTTCAAGTTTGTGATAACTTTTTCACCGTTTTGTCCGTATTTCAAGAATACACGGATGATGCCTTGTTTGTCATCTTCGATGAATTCAACGTTTTTTACAAAACCTTCGCGTTTAAGGATTTCAGCAATCCCTTTTTTGATGTTTGATGCAGGTACTTCAAGTACTTCGTGTTTTGCTTGGTTAGCGTTACGAATACGTGTAAGGAAGTCTGCAATTGGGTCAGTCATAACCATTATAATTTCTCCTCTTACTAGTAGTTTGCAAGTTGCACTTGCTAGTTAATGATTGAGCTAGGCTCAGAAAGTTTTGATACATACAAATGAGCATTTTTCATTTGAACACGAGCTACAACCTGGGCAAAAAAGATAGATTTGTCTTGGAGCATCGCTCCTGCACCAAATCTCCTATTTTTGCTGGGGTTGTTACGCTCTTTGTATCACAATATTACCAAGATGCTTTTGTTACACCTGGGATTTGACCTTTGTATGCCAATTCACGGAAGCAAACACGGCAAAGTTTAAACTTGCGGTAAACTGAGTGTGGACGTCCACAACGTTCACAGCGAGTGTATGCTTGAGTAGAGAACTTCGCTGGGCGTTTGTTCTTAGCAATCATAGATTTTTTAGCCATTAGTTTTACCTCCTATATTATTTTGCAAACGGCATACCGAGGCCAGTAAGCAATGCACGTGATTCTTCGTCTGTGTTCGCTGTAGTTACGATTACGATATCCAAACCACGAGTTTTATCAACATCATCAAAGTTGATTTCTGGGAAGATCAATTGTTCTTTCACACCAAGTGTGTAGTTTCCGCGTCCATCAAATGATTTTGTTGGAACACCATGGAAGTCACGTACACGTGGAAGTGAAACTGTTACCAATTTATCCAAGAATTCGTACATACGTTCACCACGAAGGGTAACTTTTGCACCGATCGCAACACCTTCACGAAGACGGAAGCCGGCGATTGATTTTTTAGCCTTAGTGATCAATGGTTTTTGACCTGAGATCAAAGCAAGCTCTTCAGCAGCTTTTTCAAGGTTTTTAGCATTTGATACTGCATCACCGACACCCATGTTCAAAACGATTTTATCAACTTTTGGCACAGCCATAACTGATGAATAGTTGAACTGTTCAGTCAATGATGGTACTACTTCATTAAGGTATTTTTCTTTTAAACGATTAGCCATTATACTTCTCCTTTCCTTCGTGATTAGTCAAGCACTTCGCCTGATTTTTTGTTGTAGCGAACTTTTTTGCCGTCTACAAATTTGTAGCCAACACGTCCAGCAACACCGTTTTTGTCCAAAACTTGAACGTTAGAAGCATGGATTGGAGCTTCTTTTTCAACGATTGCACCTTGAGGGTTTTCGTTATTTGGACGTTGGTGTTTCTTGATGATGTTTACACCTTCTACAACAACTTTATTTACTTTTGGAAGAGCAGTAAGAACAACAGCTTCTACGCCTTTGTCTTTACCAGCGATAACGCGAACTTTGTCGCCTTTTTTTACAAACATTTTATTCTCCTTTTATTCTTACGCCCGACGGGCACCCTGGCTGAGCCAGGGGACTGTGTTTGTTTTTTTATTGATTAAAGTACTTCTGGAGCAAGTGATACGATCTTCATAAAACCACCGTCACGCAATTCACGTGCAACTGGGCCAAAGATACGAGTTCCGCGAGGAGTTTTGTCGTCACGGATGATCACTGCTGCATTTTCGTCGAACTTGATGTATGAACCATCTTTACGACGAGCACCTGATTTAGTACGAACGATAACAGCTTTTACAACGTCACCTTTCTTAACCGCACCACCAGGAGTAGCTTGTTTTACAGATGCAACGATTACATCACCGATGCTCGCGAATTTACGTTTTGAACCACCAAGAACTTTGATTGTCAAGATTTCGCGTGCGCCACTGTTGTCAGCGACTTTCAAACGAGTTTCTGTTTGAATCATTTACGTTTTCTCCTTTCAGGTATGATTAGATGATGACCGCTTTTTCAACGACTTCTACAAGACGGAAGCGTTTTGTAGCTGAAAGCGGACGAGTTTCCATGATACGAACGATATCGCCTTCTTTAGCAACATTGTTTTCATCATGAGCTTTGTATTTTTTAGAATAGTTGATACGTTTACCATAGACTGGGTGGTTACGTTTAGTTTCAACTACAACTGTGATTGTTTTGTCCATTTTGTCAGACACAACGCGTCCAACAAGAACTTTACGATTATTGCGTTCCATTGAAATTCTCCTTCCCTAGTCTATTATTTAGCTTCTGATTGAACAGTTTTGATACGAGCGATTTGTTTTTTCACTTCTTTCAAACGTCCAGTTTGTTCCAATTGACCAGCAGCTGCTTGGAAACGAAGTTCAAACAATTCTTTCTTCAATTCATTTTCACGCTTCGCGAGTTCTTCTTGAGAAAGACCACGAAGTTCTTTAACAAATTCTTTTACTTCTGTAAGTTTCATGACCTCTCCTTATTCTGCTTCACGTTTCACAAATTTAGTTTTAACTGGCAATTTGTGGCTAGCAAGACGAAGTGCTTCGCGTGCGATCTCTTCAGATACACCAGCGATTTCAAACATCACTTTACCACGTTTAACTGGTGCTACCCAACCTTCAGGAGCCCCTTTACCAGATCCCATACGTACCCCGATAGCTTTAGCGGTGTATGATTTGTGTGGGAAAATCTTAATCCAAACTTTACCACCACGTTTCATGTAACGAGTCATGGCGATACGAGCAGCTTCGATTTGACGGTTTGTGATCCAGTGGCTAGTTGTAGCTTGAAGACCGTATTCACCGAATGCTACTTCTTTTCCACCTTTTGCTTCACCGCGCATTTTACCACGGAATTCGCGACGGTGTTTTACACGTTTAGGTACTAACATTGGTTATTTACCTCCTTTAGCGTCTTTACGAGCTGGAAGAACTTCACCACGGTAGATCCATACTTTAACACCAAGTTTACCGTAAGTAGTGTCTGCTTCTTCCCAAGCGTAATCGATATCAGCGCGAAGTGTGTGGAGTGGAACAGTTCCTTCAGAGTATCCTTCTGCACGGGCAATATCTGCACCGTTCAAACGACCTGATACTTGAGTTTTGATTCCTTTAGCTCCAGCACGCATAGCACGTTGGATTGCTTGTTTTTGTGCACGACGGAAAGCAACACGTTGTTCCAATTGACGAGCGATTCCTTCACCAACAAGGTGAGCATCCAAGTCAGGACGTTTGATCTCAATGATGTTGATGTGTACTTGTTTACCAGTCAATTTGTTAAGAGCTGCACGAAGTGCATCAACGTTTGCTCCACCTTTACCGATAACCATACCTGGTTTAGCAGTGTGAAGAGAAACGTTAACTTTGTTTACTGCGCGTTCGATTTCAATAGTTGAAACAGCTGCGTCAGCCAATTCTTTTTGAATGAATTTACGGATTGCAAGATCTTCATGAAGGTAATCCGCGTATTCTTTTTCAGCATACCATTTGGCATCCCAATCACGGATGATACCAACACGCATACCAATTGGATGTACTTTTTGACCCACGAGTTTACCTCCTTATTTTTCTGCAACAGCTACTGTGATGTGAGCTGTACGTTTGTTGATTGCGAAGCTGAACCTTTCGCACGTGGACGGAAACGTTTCATTGTTGGTCCTTCGTTTACGAATGCTTCGATACTACCAAGTTTTTTCCAAACCAAAGTTGTTTTCAGTGTTTGCTACTGCTGAGTTCAACACTTTAAGGATGATCCCTGCAGCTTTGTTTGGTGTGAATGTCAAAATAGCGATGGCATCGGCTACGCTTTTACCACGGATGTTGTCAAGAACAAGACGTGATTTACGAGGTGAAACACGCACTGTACGAGCCATTGCTTTAGCTGAAGTAATTTCTGCCATTTATGTTCTCCTTATTTTCTACGTGTCTTCTTGTCGTCTGCCGCGTGACCTTTGTAAGTACGGTTGGTGCAAATTCACCAAGCTTGTGACCTAACATGTCTTCTTGATGCAACAGGTACATGTTTACGTCCATCATAAACTGCGATAGTGTATCCGATGAAACTTGGGAAGATCGTTGAACGACGTGACCAAGTTTTAATTTTTCTTTTCGTCGTTTGCTTGAGCTTCAACTTTTTCATCAAATGCTCATCGACAAAAGGTTTTTTTAAGACTACGTCCCATTTTTAATTTTCTCCTTTAAATTTAGTACCACAGCGGCTTGCGCTGCTAAGCAGCGCTACCGAGCTGGCGGAAAGTGTAAGCTAGTTGCTTATGATTATTTTTGGTTGCGACGACGAACGATAAGTTTGTCAGATTTCGCTTTCTTGTTACGAGTTTTAAGACCAAGCGCAGGTTTACCCCAAGGAGAAGATGGCGCTTTACGTCCAACTGGTGCTTTACCTTCACCACCACCGTGTGGGTGATCATTCGGGTTCATTACAGAACCACGAACTGTAGGGCGAACACCTTTCCAGCGGTTACGTCCCGCTTTACCAAGGTTTACAAGTCCATGTTGTTCGTTTCCGACAACACCAACTGTAGCACGGCAAGTTCCAAGAATCATACGAACTTCGCCTGATTGAAGACGAACAAGTACATATTTACCTTCAGAACCTAATACTTGAGCAGAAGCTCCAGCAGCACGTACCAATTCTCCACCTTTACCAGGTTTCAATTCGATGTTGTGGATCAAAGTACCAACTGGGATGTTAGCAAGTGGAAGAGCGTTTCCGACTTTGATATCTGCTTCTGGTCCTGATACGATACGTTGACCTACTTCAAGACCTTTAGGGGCAATGATGTAAGCTTTCACACCGTCAGTGTAGTGTACAAGCGCGATGTTAGCTGAGCGGTTTGGATCGTATTCGATCGTTTTAACGACTGCTTCAACTGCATCTTTGTTACGTTTGAAATCGATCAAACGGTAATGACGTTTGTGTCCACCACCTTGGTGACGAACAGTGATACGACCGTTGTTGTTACGACCTGCTTTGTTTTTAAGAGAAACAAGCAAAGTTTTCTCAGGTGTGTTTGTTGTGATTTCAGCGAAATCCAAAGAAGTCATATTACGGCGACCGTTTGTTGTTGGTTTATAAACACGAATTCCCACGATATTTCCTCCTTAGATTATTCAGCTTCAGTAGCAAACAACTCGATTGCTTTAGAATCAGCTGCAAGCGTGATGATAGCTTTTTTAGTTTTTGAAGTAAAACCAGTGTAACGTCCAACGCGTTTTGCTTTAGGTTTTACGTTTACAGTGTTCACATTCGCAACTTTTACACCTTCAAACGCAGCTTCAACAGCTTGTTTGATCAAAAGTTTGTGAGCGCGAGTGTCAACTTCGAATACATATTTGCCTGCTTCAAGTTGAGCCATTGACTTTTCAGTGATAACAGGTTTTTTGATAACATCATACAAATTCATTATGCAAGAACCTCCTCGATTTTAGAGATAGCTGCTTGAGTAACAAGAAGTTTGTCACTATTTGCGATGTCAAGAACACTTGCAGTTGTAGCAGTCGCAACTTTCACGTTTGGAAGGTTACGAGCTGAAAGAGCTGCGAATTCATTTCCTTCTTCAAGAATAACAAGGACTTTAGAATCGATGCTCAAAGCTGCAAGAACTTTTGCAAATTCAGCAGTTTTTGGAGCTGTAAATTCAAGAGAATCAACGGCTACAAATTTGTTTTCAGCAACTTTTTCTGAGTAAACAGATTTAAGTGCAAGGCGACGAACTTTTTGAGGAAGTTTGTACGCATAGCTACGTGGAGTTGGTCCGAAGACGATTCCACCACCACGCCATTGTGGAGAGCGGATAGAACCTTGACGAGCACGTCCAGTTCCTTTTTGACGCCATGGTTTGCGTCCGCCACCTGAAACGGCTGAACGGTTTTTAACTGCGTGAGTCCCTTGACGAAGGCTAGCACGTTGGCTGATGATCACATCAAATACAACTGCTTGGTTTGGTTCGATACCAAAGATCGCATCGTTAAGAACAACTTCGCCCGCTTGTTTACCAGTTTGGTCGAATAATGTTACATTTGCCATTTTGACTGTATTCCCCTTTCCTTATTATTTACCAGCTTTAACTGCTGACTTGATAGTGATAAGAGATTTCTTAGCACCTGGTACGTTACCTTTGATAAGGATAACGTTCTTTTCTGGAACAACTTGTACAACTTCAAGGTTTTGAATCGTTACACGATCGCCACCCATGCGTCCTGCAAGGTTTTTACCTTTGAATACGCGGTTAGGTGCAACAGGTCCCATAGAACCTGGACGACGGTGGTAACGAGAACCGTGAGCCATAGGTCCACGTGATTGTCCGTGGCGTTTGATAACACCTTGGAAACCTTTACCTTTAGAAGTACCAGTTACATCAACAATGTCTCCAGCTTCGAAAGTGTCAACTGTGATTTCAGCACCAACTTCCAAGCCTTCAACGTTTTTGAATTCACGAATGAAGCGCTTAGGAGCCGTGTTAGCTTTTGCTACATGTCCTTTAGCAGGTTTGTTGCTCAATACTTCGCGTTTGTCATCGAAACCAACTTGGATAGCGTTGTAACCATCTGTTTCAACAGTTTTAACTTGAAGAACAACGTTTGGAGTTGCTTCGATAACTGTTACAGGGATCAATTCGCCAGCTTCAGTGAAAGATTTGAGTCATTCCCACTTTTTTCCCTAAGATTCCTTTTGTCATGAGAAAATAGTTCCTTTTCTATAGTTTTTTATTCAAAAAGTTTTTAACGAGCGTTTTTTATGCTCTGGATCAAGCTTTAGATTAAAGTTTGATTTCTACGTTTACACCACTTGGTAGATCCAATTTCATCAAAGCGTCAACTGTTTTTTGAGTTGGGTTGATGATGTCGATCAAACGTTTGTGTGTACGCATTTCGAATTGTTCGCGAGAATCTTTGTATTTGTGAGTCGCACGAATGATTGTGTAGAGGCTACGCTCAGTTGGAAGTGGGATTGGACCCGCAACTTGTGCACCTGTACGAGTAGCTGATTCTACGATTTTTGCAGCCGCTGTGTCGAGTGTACGGTGTTCGTACGCTTTCAAACGGATGCGGATTTTTTTGTTTGCCATCTTTTTCTCCTTTTCGTCTATTTAAGATAATAGGCTAGCTCCACAAGAAAACCGACGCGCGTTGCGTGGCAATGCAACCGAGCGTGTCGCAACCTCTTGCATCAAAGCTAATAGCTGTTTTTCACAGCACCATAGTAGTTTAACACAAACAAAGGCCCAATGCAAGGGATTTGAGAAGATTTTTTTCGTTTTTTTGATGAAAGTGTTTTCGAAAGAAATAGAGTGCTAAAAAAGTTGCTATTATATAGGAAAAAGGGAGCGAGACAGAACAAATTTATATCCAATTTGTTCGTCGTCTCGCCCCCGCACAGTTGATTAGGTTATCTTTGGAGCTTAACAAGCGAACAAAGATACCAATCAACTACTGCGTCTAGCAGTTATTCCTATTATTCTCAGATGGATGTAGTCTTTTTTCTTCCTATTTATCTATTTCTAGAAATTCCGTCCTGATTTGTTATAGCCATATTTTTCGACGAAATGCTCACGGAATTCTAAGAGATTGTCATCCATGATGGCTTGACGGACCTGCTTCATGAGGTTGATCAAGAAATAGAGGTTGTGGTAGCTAGTCAAGCGAATGCCGAAGGTCTCATCTGCCTTGAGGAGGTGGCGAAGATAAGCTCGGGTGTAATTCTTACAAGTGTAGCAATCACATTCAGGATCCAGCGGTGTAAAGTCTTCTGCAAATTGCGCATTTTTCACCACTAGGCGTCCTTGGCTGGTCATACAGGTACCATTTCGCGCAATCCGCGTCGGCAAGACACAGTCAAACATGTCCACTCCACGAATAACGCCATCGATCAGACTATCTGGAGCTCCTACTCCCATGAGATAGCGAGGCTTGTTCTCCGGTAAGAGCGGAGTTGTGAAATCCAGCACCGCATTCATCTCTTCATGGCTTTCCCCAACAGCTAAGCCACCGATGGAATAGCCTGGAAAGTCCATGCTGACCAAATCTTGAGCAGACTGACGGCGCAAGTCTTCAAATCCAGCCCCTTGAACAATCCCGAAAAGACCTTGATCATGAGGACGACGGTGAGCCTTCAGGCCACGTTCTGCCCAACGACTGGTCCGTTCGATTGATTTTTTCACATAATCATAGGGCTGATAGAACTGCGGGCATTCATCAAAGGACATCATGATGTCGCTCCCTAGATTGTTTTGGATGGAGATGGCTTTTTCTGGAGAAAGGAACATCTTCGAGCCGTTGAGGTGGTTTTTAAAGGTTACCCCTTCTTCAGTGATGTTGCGGGTATCCGCTAATGAATAGACCTGGAAGCCTCCACTATCTGTCAAAATCGGCTGATCCCAGTTCATGAACTGGTGCAGTCCTCCTGCTTTTGCGACCAGATCATCCCCTGGACGAAGCCAGAGATGGTAGGTGTTGGCCAAGATAATTCCGGAACCCATTTCCTTGAGTTCTTCTGGCGATTGGGTCTTAACGGTTGCCTGAGTCCCTACAGGCATAAACATTGGGGTCGGGAAGGTCCCGTGAGGGGTGATAATTTCTCCCAGACGAGCACCTGTATGCTTT
>JBKXCY010000030.1:0-13194 GCA_046994005.1 Streptococcus sp. | reverse complement strand
TTTTCAAAGGTCTTTGTCGCTCTCGCGCGACAACTATATTAGTATATCATGACCTTACCTTACTGTCAACACTTTTTCTCAAAAAATTTTATTTTTTTGAAAGTTCTTTTGCTTTTTTTGTTTATATAAAAAATCAGGGGCATTAATACCCCTGATTCCTTTATAATTTAATTGATGTTTTCAATCTCTTTTTTGATCTCTATTCTTTTACTTCCAATAGACCGATGTCTCCATCTTCTCTACGGTAGATCACATTTGTTGTGTTATCCTCTGCATCACGATAAATGAAGAAGTCGTGTGCTAATAGATCCATTTGGAGGATCGCTTCATCTAAATCCATTGGTTCTAGATCAATTGTTTTTGAGCGAACAACTTTTTCTGTGGTTGCTGCTTCTTCTACAACTGCATCGGTAAACAATTTACCTGCACCAGATTTAATACGATTTTTCTTTTCGATTTTTGTTTTATTCTTACGAATTTGACGTTCAATTTTATCTACAACTAGATCAATTGAACCGTACATATCTTGAGAGACATCTTCTGCACGAAGTGTGATAGATCCAAGCGGAATGGTTACTTCTACTTTTGCGGTCTTTTCACGGTAAACTTTTAAGTTTACTCGAGCGTCTAGCTCTTGATCTGCCTGAAAATATTTTTCAATCTTTTCGAGTTTAGAAACGACATAGTCGCGAATGGCTTCTGTTACTTCTAGGTTTTCACCACGGATACTATATTTAATCATATTAGTACCTACTTTCTAAACATTATGTTTTTATTTATATGTATATTATAACGCTTTCATAAAGTTTTTGCAAATCTTTTTTTACCTTGCGATTGAAAATGTCTTTATTTCTTTCACACCTTTTTCAATTAGTAGGCGCTTCATTAATTCGATTGTTTTGCCTGTTGTGTAGATATCATCGAAGATAAGATATTTCTGCTTTTCTGAAACTTCTCCTTTTAATTGAAAGTGTTGAGAGGTTTTTAATCTTTCTTCTCTTGTTTTTTTTGATTGGGCTAAAGTGTCTTCTTTTTGGAATTGACTGTTGTACTTTATCTCTGCAAAATCTAGTATAGTCGAGACCTGATTGAATCCTCTCTCCTGCTTTTTTTCATGGCTGATTGGAGTCGGTATTATCGTATAGCTTTTATACTTTTTCAAGGCTTTTTTGATGTCACATGCAAATACCATTCCTAATAAACGATCTCCTTCAAATTTATATCGCTTGAAATAGTCCTTCATTGCTGCATTATATCTATATAATGCTTCATGTTCTACTATATTCCCCTTTTGTATCCAGTATTCGCAATCTTTACATACTTTCTCCTCCTTATCTTTATAACATCTAGGACAATGGATTTCGCCAATTTGTTCGAAGTCTTCTTTGCATTCTTTACAAATCCATTCTTCTTGTTGATTCATAAAAATAAGGTCTGTGAAATGTTCACCAGTTTTCAACTCTTTAGTACAAAGCAAACATTCTTTCAAAATCCAGCCTCCTGATTCATTTCCTTTATTTCTTTGATCGCTTTCTTCATTTCTCGTGTTATGCCATCTGATAGAAAAAGTAGTTTACCTGTTGGTCTTTCTTTACTTCGACCGACCCTTCCTGAAATTTGTACGAGAGCACTTTTAGTAAATAATTTGTGATTACTTTCTAAAACAAAGACATCTACAAACGGAAAAGTCACTCCTCTTTCTAAAATTGTTGTAGAGACTAGCATGGTTATGGCTCTGTTTCTAAACTCTTCTACCATTCGTAGACGGTCTGTTGTCTGTGAGGATACAAAACCTACTGTTTCTTTGGGAAAGTATTTTTTTAAGTTCTCGGTAAATTGTTGTCCTAATTCTATTTCAGATACAAAGATTAACAATGGGTAGTGAGTCTGTCTTTGTTTCTTAATCAGTTGCAATAGTTGGTAAGGGATTCTTCCTTTTTCTATTTTTTCTCTAATTTTCGGCACCCATTTTATTTCAGGGACCACTAGCGGGTTCCCATGAAATCTTCTTGGAAGACTATAACGAATGATTTCTTTTTTCTTGACCTTTTTATCTAACTCATCTGTAGAGGTTGCTGTTAAATATAGGGTATTCCCCTCTTTTTTTATTGCATTCTGAGCTGCTTTATATAAGATTGGATTGTCTACATAGGGAAAAGCATCTACTTCATCTATAATAAGGAGATCAAAGGCCTGATAAAACTTTAGCAATTGATGGGTTGTAGCGATCACCAAAGGTGTTCTAAAATAGGGCTCCGATTCTCCATGAAGTAAAGAGATGGGGCAGGAAAAATCTTCCTTCATCCTTCCGTACAGTTCGATACAGACATCGATTCTTGGGGTAGCAATACAGACTGCTTTTCCTGCCTTGATCGCTGTTGCTACAACCTGATACATCATTTCCGTTTTTCCAGCTCCTGTCACAGCATGTACCAAGGCATGTTTTCCTGCTTTAACTGCTTGGATAAGTCCTTCAGATACCTCTTGTTGATAGGAAGTCAAGGTCCCTTTCCAGTTTAGCACCTCTTGACCTTCAAAGTCTCGCTGTGCAATAGTATAAAGTTTTTGATCACTCCGGATCCTTCCCAATTGGATACAGGCTCTACAATACAGCACCTCCTCACTCAACTTCCAAAGTTTCTGATCAATCAAACTGCCACATCGAAAGCAATGGTACCTTCCATTCTCTTTTTCTATAGCTGGAAGTTCTTGGGCAATTTCTTTTAGATCATTTGTCATTTGACTCTCTGTTAAGAGTCTTCCATAAGAATCTTCTATCTTCATACTTATTAATTCGCAAAAGTTGGAGAAAATCATTCTTTTTTTGTAAAATAAGAATATGGAATATGTTACATTTAAAGAGAACGGCACTGTTCAAGAAGAAATCAAAAAATCAAAATTCATTTGTCATGTCAAGCGAGTCTCCTCTGAAGAGGAAGCAAGAGATTTTATCAATGCCATCAAAAAGGAACACTATAAGGCTACACATAACTGCTCTGCTTTCATCATTGGAGAACAAAGTGATATCAAACGGACCAGTGATGATGGAGAGCCTAGTGGAACCGCTGGGGTACCGATGTTAGGAGTTTTGGAGAATCATCGCATCACTAATAGTTGTGTCGTGGTTACTCGCTATTTCGGAGGTATTAAATTAGGTGCTGGCGGTCTGATTCGTGCTTATGCTGGAAGTGTGGCACAAGCAGTTCGAGAGATTGGACTGGTAGAAATCAAAGAGCAAGTGGTTCTTGGGATCACACTTTCTTACTCCCAATACCAAGAATTTGCTAATTTCTTAAAAGACCATCAATTGGCGGAACAAGATCCGATGTTTACAGATCAGGTAATGACAACGATTTTTGTGGATAAAGAAAACACAAACTCTATCACAGCAGCTTTAGTCGAATTTTACAATGGCAAAGTCATTATTGAGGATCACGGAATTCGTGAGGTTGAAGTACCCCTACTTTCTGTAGAAAAATAATCAAAGAAGCTATCGGCAACGATAGTTTTTTTTTATCACACCCATAAAATTTCTATATTTTACATTCTTCTCGCAAGAGACTATACTTGTTAGTATCAAGAAAACCTAGAACTGAGGTATATTATGGCTATTTATGAAAATATTACAGAATTGATTGGGAACACTCCGATTGTCAAATTGAATCGTCTTGTTCCTGAAGGAGCTGCAGATGTCTATGTCAAACTCGAAGCCTTCAATCCTGGATCATCTGTCAAAGACCGGATTGCTTTGAGCATGATTGAAAAAGCTGAAGCGGATGGCTTGATCAAACCAGGTGATACCATTGTCGAAGCAACTAGTGGGAACACAGGGATTGGCTTGTCATGGGTTGGCGCAGCTAAAGGCTACAAAGTTGTGATTGTCATGCCTGAAACCATGAGTGTGGAACGTCGTAAAATCATCCAAGCCTATGGAGCTGAACTCGTTTTGACTCCTGGAAGTGAAGGAATGAAAGGCGCTATCGCTAAAGCTGAAGCAATCGCTGCAGAAAGAAATGGCTTCCTTCCTCTTCAATTTGAAAACCCTGCTAACCCAGAGGTACATGAAAGAACAACAGGACAAGAAATCGTTGATGCCTTTGGAAAAGATGGTTTAGATGCTTTTGTCGCAGGTGTTGGTACTGGTGGTACTGTTTCTGGTATTTCTCATACTTTGAAAAAGAATAATCCTGCTGTCAAAGTCTATGCCGTTGAGGCCAATGAATCTGCAGTCCTTTCTGGCGAAAAACCTGGACCACATAAAATTCAAGGGATTTCAGCTGGTTTTATCCCAAATACTTTAGACACTAATGCATATGATGGTGTTCGTCGCGTATCTTCAGAAGAAGCTTTCGAACTTGCACGCGCTATTGGTGGTGCTGAAGGATTCTTAGTCGGTATCTCAAGCGCAGCTGCTATCTATGCTGCTATTGAAGTCGCAAAAGAATTGGGAAGCGGTAAAAAAGTTCTTGCTCTTGCACCAGATAATGGAGAACGTTACCTTTCTACTACCCTTTACGAATTTGAATAATTCTCTATATTAAAAAAACTTCGGTAGGTTTCATCAACCTATCGAAGTTTTTATTTTTTTTCTTGTTTGCTAAAGAATACCTTTCCTTCTTTGACCCAGGTCGGCATCTGTTGAGCTAAGGGCGCAAAACCACTCTTATGGCGGTCATTTGAAAAACGATGGTGTCGAATGCTTCGTTGTGGTGTTTCTTCTAGCGTTCTCAGAGAGAGGCTAGCTTTCTTAGAATATTCATCAACATCGATGACTTGGACAAAGACTTTTTCTCCAATTGAAAGAATATCATGAATATTACTTACATAACCACTTCTAATCTCTGAGATATGAATCAAGCCCGTGACACCCGACTCTAGTTCGACAAAGGCACCATAAGGTTGAATGCCTGTAATGGTCCCTTCTAACTTATCTCCAATTTTCATATTAGTCCTCAATTTCGACGGTTTCAATCACGACATCTTCTACCGGCTTATCCATCATCCCTGTCTCAACAGCCGCGATCTCATCCAACACAGCAAAAGAAGCTTCATCCATCAATTGTCCAAATACGGTATGGCGTTGATCTAGGTGAGGAGTTCCTCCTTCTGTCGTATAGATTTCAGCAATTTCTTCAGGCCAGCCACCGCGGACCAATTCCTTTTTCGAATATGGGAGATGTTGATTTTGTACAATAAAGAATTGGCTACCATTTGTGTTTGGTCCAGCATTTGCCATCGAAAGGGCTCCGCGAATATTGTACAGTTCTTTTGAAAATTCGTCTTCGAAGCTCTCACCATAGATGGATTCACCACCCATACCTGTACCAGTAGGATCTCCCCCTTGGATCATAAAATCTTTAATAATCCGATGGAAAATGACACCATCATAATAGCCAGACTTAGCAAGAGCTACAAAGTTTGCAACTGTTTTTGGCGCTTGATCCGGGAACAATTGAATGTTCATCTCACCGTGATTGGTTTTGATCACAGCGACAGGACCGTCAACCGTAGCAAGTTCCAACTGTGGTAATGTCAATTCTTTTTCAACCATATTTAACTCCTCTAAGGCATAGAATATGCCATCTTCTTCTAAATTCTTAGTGATATAATCAGCTTTTTCTTGTAACTCTGGGGCAGATTTTCCCATTGCGATACTAATTCCAGCGTAATCAAACAGTTCTAGATCATTTAATCCATCCCCAAATACTAAAACATTCTCTGGCTTCAAGCCCAAATGATTTACAAGATGAGAAACTCCTGAAGCTTTTGAAGCTTCAAAGCGGACAACATCTGACGAATGGGGATGCCACGAAACTAGGCGCAAGTCCTCTTGCAAAGAAGGAGGCAACTCTAGATCACTATCCTGTTCATCAAAGGTCCACATTTGGAAAATAGGTTCTTTCAAATGCAGATCTGGATCTACGGGTAAGTTGGGATAAATGATGTCAATAGCATCACTGATCAAGGGTGTCCGATTAGACAGGGCAGCTTGATGACTAGCCACTAACCCATAATCAATCTCGAATTCTTTGGTCCAATCTACAAAAGAAGAAACGATTGCTTCATTGATTGGTGATTGGTAGATCACAGTTCCTTTTGTATCTTCTATATAGGCACCGTTTAAGGTTACTAGAAAATCAGGCTTTAAGTCCATGATTTCAGGAACAACCCCAAAAATCCCTCTGCCGGTTGCAATCCCTGTCCGGATTCCTTTTTCTTTCAATTGATGAAAGACGTCTTTGACAGATTCTGGGATCAATCCAGTTTCTTTTGCACGTAATGTATCATCAATATCAAAAAAGACGATTTTAACTTTTTTGGCTTTATAACGTAATTTTGCGTCCACTTGTCTCCCCCTTATGATCATGCTCTATTATAGCATGTTTCCTTTTAAAAATCTTCTTGATTCACCAGATGGTGTCGAAAGGCATAGACGACTGCTTGCGTCCGATCACTGACCTCCAATTTGGATAAGATGTTGGAGACATGGGTCTTCACTGTTTTTAAAGAAATAAAGAGTTCATCTGCTATTCGTTGATTTTCATATCCTTTCGTCAATAAAGCCAGAATATCTCGTTCTCTAGCTGTCAAATCATCATGCAATTCAGCATGGTTCTTTCGTGACTCAACTTTTTGACTAACTTCTGTCTCAATTGCAAATTCTCCCTTTGCAACCTTTCTGACAGCCTGTAAGATCTCAGTTGCTGACGAGGTCTTTAAAATATACCCTTTTGCACCGGCATCTAAGACAGGGTAAATCTTTTCGTTATCTAAATAAGACGTCAAAATGACAATTTTAGCTTCCGGCCACTCTTTTAGGATGGCTAGAGTCGCATCGATTCCATTTAGCTCTGGCATCACAATATCCATGATGATGACGTCTGGTCTTTCTTTCAGCGCCAACTCCACCCCTTCTTGCCCATTTTTCGCCTCTAAGACTTGCTCAATATCGGTTTGCATGGACAAAAAGCTTTTCAATCCCAATCGGACCATTTCATGATCATCTACTAATAATACTTTCATACAGTTTCCTTTTCATTTTTATCTTTTACAAGGAGGGGAACACGAATATCTACAGCCACTCCCTTTTGAGGACTCGTTCTTATTTTAATGGTCCCCGCCATGTCTTCTACACGTTCTTGAATATTTTTCAACCCATAACTCAATCGTTCCAATTTTTCCTGCTCAAAGCCGATTCCATCATCTACCATCCGTAAATGAAGTTGTTTTCCTTCCTGATGCAAAAAGACATCCATTTGTTGAGCTCTAGCATGTTTCAAGGTATTGCTGACAATTTCTTGGACGATTCGAAATAGATGTTCTTCCATATCTTTTGGAATGCTCACGTCATTATGATGGAAGACAACGGTTAGGTTACTCTTTTCCTTCAATTCTCTAAAAATCATCTCCATACCTTCTACCAAGCTTTTTCTTTCCAATTCTGTAGGACGAAGATGTAAGAGCAAGACGCGTAAATCATTTTGGGCTGTCCCTAGAATATCCGATACCCCATTTAGTTGCTGCTGGATCTGATTTTTCTCTAACTCAAGGGCCTGGGCTGCCACTCCAGATAAAATCATATTGGCTGCAAACAATTCTTGACTAACCGTGTCATGTAGATCACGCGCAATTCTCTTACGCTCGATTTCCACAATTTCTTCCTCATTTCGCATCACACGATTTTCACTTTTTTGTAAATTTTCTTCTAGTCGAAGCAATTTGCTGTCCAATAAATCTAACTGTTGATTCAATTCTTTGGGGGCAATTTCTTTTCTCTGTGAAGCAGTCAGGATAGATTCTACCTTTTGTTGTACTGCATGAACCGTTACAAATTGCGTGATTTTAATAATTAAGACAACCAAAGCCGTCAATGCAAGCGTCAGACTAAAAACCAAAAATAGGAATGACTGAAGCAAGGAAAGATCTGAAAGAAGTTTGCCCCACTGAAAACCAACAAAATGGAAAATGGTATGACAAATGACCGCAACCACCATTAGGGAATAGAAATACAATAGGAGATAGTCTAATTTCTTCATGCGCGAATCACCTCAACATCCCCAACAATACCAACTAACACAATTTTTATAGAACGGTGCGATCTCCGATAATGTGCCGTTTCAATGTCTATGGTTTCATTCCTCATTTTACGGACAGGAAGATCTAAAAACTTCAGATTTCCATACAGGGTGTTAATTTGTAAATGCAATTCCAAATCAATCGGTAAGATAATTTTTGTATTTCCAAACCCTTTCCGAATGATCACTACATTGTCCCAATTGCAAATGGCTACCTCCTCTAAATGGAGGGTGTCATTTCCAAAAACTCGGATTACATTCAGATCTCGATACCCTCGACTTTGCTTTGAAAAATGTTGTAAATCACCAATCCATCGAGTTTTTTCCTGACGAATTTTCGTATCCTCTTCAACATCAAACACAACGGCTTCATTTTCCTTATACATATAAGGGTAAGCAATCAATAAACCATAAACCACCGCAAATAAAATGGCTGCAATCACAAAAGGATTCAGCATCACGATAAAAAACAATAGCACACTCAGCGCGATTAATAGAAAATTCGCTTTTTGTTTGTCAAAATAGTAATACAAAAGGAGCAAAAAGAGAACCATCAAGACAACAAATCTGGAAAAATCGATTGATAAAATGGTGATCGCTGCTAATGTTAACAAAACGGCTTCAACGAAAATAAAAATTTGTATTTTCCACATAGTCTACCTCATCTTTTCCTATTTTATCAAATTTTTCCTCATTTGACTTCCGTCTGTGGTTGGATAATAGCAGACAATCAAAAAGACCCAGAAATCCATCTGAGTCTTAGACTGATTTATTAATCTCCACTAGTTGCACTACTGCTTGAACTTTCTGTATCTGATCGTTCACCAGAGGATGAACTAGATGTATCAGAACTTGATGAGGCTTTCGTACTTGAAGAAGCTGTCACTTTAGGCTCATATACAGTCAAAACAATTCGTGTTCGGTTAATATCCACCGTACTCGAAACTTCTGGAGTTTGACTGACAATTTGACCTGCAGAAACAACTACCCCATCAGGGAGATGTTCTGTTTTTCTTAATTCGATATTGGCTTCTTTAATACCATAGATCTCAATCAAATTACTTCTAGCAAAATCATAAGTTGATCCAACATAGTTTGGCATTTCAATTGAAGTTGTTTCTTTCGCTACTTTTAAAACAATCTTGGTCTTTGAACTCAAAGAATATTGCTCTCCTGGAGCTGGAGTTTGTTCAAGAACTGTCCCTGCAGGATCATCAAAGGTCTCAACTTCTTCAATCGTGATCATTTTGCTTGATACTTTATAAGTATTTTTCAAATCTTCTTCTGCTTTTGCCCGTGTTTCACCCACGTAATTTGGCATTTCAAAGCTGTTTGGTCCTTTTGAAACGATCAAATCAATTCGACTTTGTTCTTTCTTTTGGGCCCCTGCATTGGGATTGGTTCGAATGACATAACCTTCTGCAACCGAATCACTGTACTCTTCTTTCTCTTCACCAACTTGAAGGTCTTGTCCCTCAATAACGGCTCTAGCTTCTGCAATGGTCTTTCCAGAAACATCTGGAACGGTTTTATTGGCCGGGCTCATATACAACAAGAAGGTAAAGGCTGCAAGAACTAGGGCAATGGCAACAAACAAGACCTTGTAGCGCGCCCGCAAGCGTCTTCTTGGCTTTTTGCTTGGGGCTATTGTCTGTTGGTTAGATAATGGTCGATTAGGATCTACCGAACTGATTTCATTGCGTACCTCAGAGATTGGAACAGGAGCCGTCTTTGGAGTTGGACTCACTTTTGGAAGAGTCTTTGTATCAGCTTTCGCTTGGTCTTCAAAAACTAGTTTTTTCTCATTTCTTCTCTCATAGGACAAGCAACTTGAAAGATCCACATACATCTCTGCCACTGACTTATAGCGATCCGTCAGTTTTTTAGCTGTCGCTTTGATCACCACATTTTCTAAAGCTTGTGGAACATTCTTATTTTCTTCACGAATAGATGGGAGAGGCTTTTGAAAATGCTGCAGTGCAATCGTAACCGCACTGTCCCCATCATAAGGAATGTGCCCGGTTAACATCTCATAGAATATGATCCCCATAGCGTAGATGTCACTTTGCACCGTAGCTTTTGAACCACGCGCCTGCTCAGGGGACAAATAATGAACCGACCCCAACATCGAGTTGGTCTGGGTCAAGCTAGTCTCTGCAAAGGCCACTGCAATCCCAAAGTCTGAAACTTTTGCTGTTCCATCTGGTGTCAAGAGGACATTCTGTGGTTTTAAATCTCTATGGATAATGCCACGCGTATGGGCAAGACGCATAGCTAGAAGGATCTGCCCCATCAAACGAACAGCTTCTTCATTTGATAAAGGTGCATTTTCTTTGATATAGCGTTTTAAGTCTAAACCTGCAACATATTCCATTGCAAGGTATTGTTGTCCTTCTTCTTCGCCAATGTCTGTAATCCGAACGATATTTGGATGGTCCAGCTCTGCCATCGCCTTTGCTTCACGTTGAAAACGTGCAACTGCAATGGGATCCGTCTGGTAATTCGTACGCAGTACCTTGACTGCAACTTCTTCCCCATCTAAAATCAAATCACGCGCAAGATAAACATCTGCCATCCCGCCGCGCCCAATTTGTTGGATGATTTTATATCGCCCGGCAAAAATTTTGCCGATTTGAATCATGCTGCGTCCTCCTCTGTAAAGTGGAGCAGTACAACGGTGATATTATCCAAACCTCCAGCATTATTGGCAAAACGAATCAAGGCTTGAGCCTTCTCTTCAAGCGTAACATCACTCAAGACAATGTCTCTGATTTCATCTGGGCCAATCATATTCGTTAAACCATCACTATTGATCAAAATGTAATCGTCTGCTTCAACGGTCACCAAACCATAATCAGGCGCCAACTCATCTTTTTGACCAATGGACTGAGTGATGATGTTCCGCTGAGGATGATGGGCTGCTTCTTCTTCTGTAATTTGACCTGCTCGTAAAAGAGCATTTACAAGAGAATGATCACTGGTCAACTGCTGGTATTCGCCCTGACGAATGAGGCCAATCCGCGAATCTCCAACATGGGCATAAATCACTTGTCCTTCTACAAAAGCCAAGGCTTCCAATGTCGTTCCCATTCCTTTGTGCTCATCATCTTGCCCAGCTAAATGGATCCGACGGTTCACAGCTTCTAAATGTTCTGCAAACCATTCCCGTACTTGATTAACCGTCTCGATCTCAGAAGAAACCCAAGCCGCACCTAGGTCTGTGACTGCCATTTCACTAGCAATATTTCCGGCACGGTGTCCTCCCATACCATCAGCAAGTAAAACCATAGATTTTCCTGCCTTGTTTTTATATTGATTTGCATAGTCTTGGTTATTTGTCCGTCTTTGACCTACATCGGTTAAGATCGTAATATCCATACTGTCAGTTTCCTCCTGATATTATGAGATTCTCTTAAAACGACTGATAAAGAAGCCGTCGCTTCCATATAATTCGGGTGTAATAAGGATACAATCATTTTTAAGAATATCTTTTCTTTCGTGATCCAATGGGACTTGTTCGAAATTTGGATGGTTTTTCAAAAATTGGTCCACCACTTCAAAATTCTCTTTACCCATAATTGTACACGTACTGTACACTATTATACCACCTTTACGCACACTTTGACAAACACTATCCAGAATGGCCAATTGAATAGCTTGTAAAGATACAAAATCTGCACTCTCTTTATTGTACTTGATATCAGGCTTTCTCCGGATCAAACCAATCCCTGAACAAGGCGCATCCACCAAAATTTTATCGAAAGCATCAGGTCCAAATGTTTCAAAGACTTTTGTCGCATCTAACTTCTTTGTCAAAATTTTGTCCGCAACATGGAGCCGATTAGCATTTCCTTGAATCAATTTGAGCTTATGGTCATAGAGATCCAAGGCTGTGACTTTCCCAGTTGTGAGATAAGAAGCCAGGTGAGTCGTCTTTCCACCTGGCGCCGCACAGGCATCTAAAACCCACTCATCTCCTTGCAAATCCAAAGCCGGTGCCACCAATTGACTGGACTCGTCTTGAATAGTAATGCGCCCTTCTTTGAACAAGGAATGCGCCGCAAAATGTCCCTGTTCTTTCACGAGAGCGGACGGAGCAAGTAGAGAGGAGGTTACTTCGAGTAGCTGAGCCAACTCTTCTTTTTCGTCTAGATCAATCACACGAATACTGGATTTATTACGCTGATAGAGACTCTTAAAAATAGCGCAAGCACGTTCCTCACCGTATTCTTCGATCAATGCTTTGACCAACCATACAGGTAGGGAATACTCTACCGAATAACGTTTGTTCTTTCGCTTGATCGTATCAATAGCTGGTAGCCCCTCGCGGAGGAGCTTTCTAAGAATAGCATTAACAAACTTCTCACTGCCTTCTTTTCGACGTTTTGCTATCCGAACAGCTTCATTGACGATGGCATGATCGGGAATGCGGTCTAAATAAACAAGTTGATACAAACTCATCATCAAAAGATAATAGAGCCAAGGATCCAATTTCGTCCGGTCTTCAATTACGTGGGCGAGATACCACTCGAGTGTTATCTTCCGTGCTACAGTACCGTATACAACTTCCGTAACAAAGCTTCTATCTTTATCTGAAAGTTGAGAGTGTTCTAGCGCTTGATTTAGTGCAATATTAGAATAAGCTCCCTGTTCAAAAACCTCTTCTAACACTCGAACGATCTGTTCACGCGCATTCATTTGTTTAATTTCCAAAGTGATCTCCTACTTTCAATTGACGGCCAGCGCCATTCAAAAAGTCTGTGATGGACATTTTTGGTTTTCCTGCCGGCTGCACAACTTTGAGGGACAATGCGCCTTCTCCTGCAGCGACCAGCAACTCTTTTTTGGTCAAAGCAATCACTTCTCCAGGATTTCCATTTCCTTCGCATAGCTCTGCTTCATAAACTTTAAAGCGTTGCCCATTTAATAACGTATGAGCGACCGGCCAAGGATTCATCCCTCGGATCTGATTAAAGACTTGGCGATTGGTTTTGGTCCAGTCCAAAACCTCTTCTTCCGGTAAAATATTCGGTGAAAATGTGACCAAACTTGGATCTTGTGGACTTGGCTTGATCTCCCCTGCCAGGTAAGCTGGCAAAGTATCTAGGAGTAAGTCACG
>JBKXCY010000029.1:0-13327 GCA_046994005.1 Streptococcus sp. | reverse complement strand
CTACAAAGCTGACAAGACCGCTCGCATCTGAAGTTGCTGTCGCTTGGCCTGCACCATAAGGATTTGCTACTGGAGTAGTACCATCGGCTTCAAAGAGACCAAATACAGCACCTGCAAGAGCATTTCCATCTGCGTTGGCTTTGTGCAATTGAATGTTGTAGAGTTTCAATTCAGGTTTGTCAACCGTCGGCGGAGTTGGCGGAATTGAAGTGGTTACTAATTTGTTGGTGAAGGCTGTCTTATCACCATATGCCACAGAAGCTTTGAGTGTATTGCTTGCATCATCTTTTGTGACAGTTACAGTCACATCAATATTTCCTTCATCGTAGGTCATTCCTTTTGCTTTGCTTTCAGGAATGACTTCTTTGATCGTGTAATGGAAAGTTTTTCCTGCGTCCTCTGATGAATAAGAAATTTCATCAAAGGCTACCATACCATCTGCATCATTTTGTTTTGTTTGAAGAACTTTTCCGGTTTCATCCAACAATTGGAAATTGAATTCACCATTCTTCAATTCAGCACCTTCTAAAATCTTGCTAGCTGAAATTTTAGCTTTTGCTGGTTTAGGAGCCGTATAAGTATTTTTGAAGGCTTTATTTTCTGGATAAGCCACATCTGCTTTCAGGTTGTCGCCATCTTTTTTCACCTTAACAGTTACTTGTTTATCAGTCTTGTCATAGGTAATACCTGGGGTATTTCCAGCGACTTCCTTAACAGTGTAAGTGTGTTCACCTTCTTCGGTGTACTCAATTGGTGCAAATGTTACTTTTCCGTTTTTGTTTGTAACAGTTTGAAGCTTGTTAGCACCCTCGTACAATTCAAAGCTGAATTCGCCATCTGTTAGATCACGTCCTGTAAGAGTTTTATCTAATTCGATGGTAGCTTGAGTTGCTTTAGGTTTTGCTTTTGGATTGACGATTGTCTTCGTTACCGCATGATCCGTTCCGCTAAAATCTTCAGCATTAACTGGGGTATCAGCAGTAGTAATGGTATAACCTTCAGGTGCTTGTAACTCAGTTAAGATGTATTTATCTTTTAAAAGACCATTGACTGTGATATTCCCATCTTTATCGGTCACATATTCACCGATTACTTGGTTGTTGGCTTGACGTACCACTTTGAATTTAGCTCCAGCAAGTGGTTGATTTGCGTCGCCCACTTTATGGATATGAATGGTAAAGACATAACCGACACCTGATCCACCTGCAATTTGAACTGCAGCTTTGTTGATGGCTACTTTAGTTTCTATATCTTTCCCTTTTAAGGTAGCTTGGTTATTTAAAATTTCGCCATCGGCTGGTGAGTAATTTAAATGGACATCATACGTAATACGGTATTGATCCGTCTCACTGATATCTCCAAGATTCACAACAAATGATTGACCATTTTCACCAAAAGTAATAGGATGTTCATTGGTTACATCCTTAGTATTATTAAATTGCCATTCACCATTTACATAAGACATCTCACCTTTTGTTACACGAAAACTATCTTTAACGTAAGAAGCATTGGTAAATTGCAAATTATCTTCTACGGTTACCTTTTTAATATTTTGCTTTAGTTGGTTCACAGAAATGCCATAGGAAATAGTCTTAGGGTCATCTGAGTGAACCCAACTTGTTTTCTTTAAAAGGTTTGGATTACCATCACCAACACCTTTAAAGGTAACTTTACCTGCAATAGTTGTTTTGTTGTTAACCGTCACTTCAACCGGAATTTCTCCTTGTTGAGGGTGCTTCTTGAAGTCGATACGAGCGTAGAAATAAAAATTACCATGTGTATCTGAATGATTCTCCGCATAATCCGTATAAGTTAATGAAATCTTTTTATTATCCTTATCCACTTTTGCATGAGCAATGACTTTATCACCATCTTTGATATCAAAGCTTTGTGATGTAATAATCAAAGCATCTGATACAGTGATATCGGTTGTATCCCCTGCTTTAACATCCTTACCAGCTAAGTTAAAGTCGGCATTGATTCGGAATGTTGCCCATTGTCCTAATTCCCAATCAAGATTCCCACCTTCATTGTTAGACACTTGAACATTTAAAATGGTATCTACAAATTTCCCAGTAATGGTTACTCCAGGTGTCTCGGCTGACGTTTTGGTCAGGCTGAGAGTGAAGAGAACCGTTAATAAAGCAAGGATAAATGTGAAAATTTTGATATTTTTTCTATTATCCATTTTATCTTCCCCTTTTTCCATAAAAATCCTATTCCCACGAAACAATATGGTAAAACTGGTCGAGATCTGTATAGGCTCCGTAAGATCTCCCGCTCCCCAAATTGAATCTTGAGAAAGACCTCCATATATTTGTTTTAGCAAGGAAAATATTTTAGTTTTAAAATTATTCCCTACAAGAGGAATTATAGCAAAAATAAAGAGCGGATTCAAGCTAAAAACAGCATTTTTTTAGCACAAATTGTATGCCAAATGGCTCATAAAGATTTTTTGTTTTCAGAAAAAACATGAAAATTACATGTAACTTACTGACTGAAAGGAAATTTTTTAAAAAAGTACGAATAGTAGAATTGAGGAGACGGTTCGCTAAAGTGATGGTATAATAGAAGAGATAGAAACATTTTATGATGAAAGAGGAATGATGATGACAAAAATTCGTGGATTTGAACTTGTATCAACCTATACCAATCAGGACTTGCTTCCAAAACGAGAGACAGCCCATGCGGCTGGTTACGACTTAAAGGTGGCAGAACGCACAGTGATTGCACCAGGCGAGATTGTTCTCGTTCCAACGGGAGTCAAGGCTTATATGCAACCCACAGAAGTACTCTATCTTTATGACCGTTCCTCTAACCCTCGCAAGAAGGGCTTGGTTTTGATTAACTCAGTTGGTGTCATTGATGGAGACTATTATGGCAACCCAGGAAATGAAGGACATATCTTTGCACAGATGAAGAATATCACAGATCAAGAAGTTGTTCTTGAAGTTGGAGAACGTGTAGTTCAGGCTGTCTTTGCTCCTTTCTTAATTGCAGACGGAGATGAGGCAGATGGCGTGCGAACTGGTGGATTTGGGTCAACAGGGCACTAGGATGAAGATTATCTTTGTCCGTCATGGGGAGCCAGATTATAGTATGCTTGATAAACTTGAAAATCCGCAACTCTATAGTGGTTTTGGTCGTGATTTAGCACCATTGACAGGAAAAGGTCGCAGTCTGGCAAAAGAAGTTGCTAAAACTGCATGTTTTGGAAAGGCAGAGATTATTATTTCATCGTCTGTGACGAGGGCTTTAGAAACAGCACATTATATAGCAGTTGAAACAGGATTGGACTTATTTGTGGAGCCGTTTTTTCATGAGTGGCGTCCAGACTTAGATGGCACTAACTCTGATTTAACTAGTGTATTGGTAGCTCATGAATATTATCTAAAACATCAAGGAGGTTTATCTGAAGATTCTCCTTATCGCTATGAAACTGATCTAGAGATGCGTCATCGTTTTTTAAGAGCTTTGGAAAAATATAAAAATTATAAAACCATTATCATTGTAACTCACGGAATGCTCATGCGCCAGTTTGTGCCAAATGATAAGATTGATTTTTGTCAAGTGATTGAGTGTGAGATAGAGATTTAGAAAGAGGTTTATCATCGCTAAGAAAAAAACGACATTTATTTGTCAAAATTGTGCCTATAATTCACCCAAATACCTAGGGCGCTGTCCTAACTGTGGTTCTTGGTCTTCCTTTGTGGAGGAAGTCGAAGTTGCAGAAGTTAAGAATGCCCGGGTATCCTTGACAGGTGAAAAGACCAAACCCATGAAATTGGCGGATGTGACCTCCATCAATGTCCATCGTACCAAGACCGAGATGGAAGAATTCAACCGCGTCCTTGGTGGAGGAGTGGTCCCAGGGAGTCTCGTTCTCATCGGTGGAGATCCAGGGATTGGGAAATCGACCCTGCTCCTCCAAGTATCGACCCAGTTGTCTCAAGTAGGAACGGTTCTCTATGTCAGTGGAGAGGAGTCGGCCCAGCAGATCAAACTCCGTGCAGAGCGATTGGGAGATATCGATAGCGAGTTTTACCTCTATGCCGAGACCAATATGCAGAGCGTGCGAGCAGAAGTAGAGCGCCTCCAGCCTAACTTTCTCATCATCGACTCGATCCAGACCATTATGTCTCCTGAGATTTCAGGGGTGCAGGGATCCGTTTCCCAAGTGCGAGAGGTAACAGCCGAGCTCATGCAGCTGGCTAAGACCAATAACATTGCTATCTTTATCGTGGGGCATGTAACTAAGGAAGGAACCTTGGCTGGTCCTCGGATGCTGGAACATATGGTGGATACGGTGCTTTACTTTGAAGGGGAACGCCATCACACCTTCCGGATCCTGAGAGCAGTCAAAAATCGTTTTGGTTCCACTAATGAAATCGGGATTTTCGAGATGCAATCAGGTGGACTGGTTGAGGTCCTCAATCCGAGCCAGGTCTTTCTGGAAGAACGCTTGGATGGGGCGACTGGCTCGTCCATCGTTGTGACAATGGAAGGGACGCGTCCGATTTTGGCGGAGGTGCAGGCCTTGGTAACACCAACCATGTTTGGAAATGCCAAGCGGACGACGACAGGGCTTGATTTCAATCGGGCCAGTCTCATCATGGCAGTGCTAGAAAAACGAGCGGGTTTGCTCCTTCAAAATCAGGATGCCTACCTCAAGTCTGCAGGTGGTGTCAAGTTGGATGAGCCAGCTATCGACCTAGCCGTAGCTGTAGCCATTGCTTCCAGCTACAAGGACAAGCCAACCAACCCGCAAGAGTGTTTCGTTGGAGAGTTGGGCTTGACCGGAGAAGTCCGCCGGGTAAATCGGATCGAACAACGGATCAATGAAGCTGCTAAGCTCGGTTTTACCAAGATTTATGTACCTAAAAATTCTCTGACGGGGATTTCGACACCATCAGGGATCGAAGTGGTCGGTGTGAGTACACTGTCTGAAGTCTTGAAGAAAGTATTGTAATTTTAATAGTAGAAAAGTCTTAAACGGGAAGTTTAAGGCTTTTTTTCAGATGTGACAGATGACAGGAGGTATCCCCTGACAGAAAGGATCGGATATGGTAAAATAATAGATGGTTTGAATTTCAAAGGAATGAAGGAGAGACCATGTCTTATTTTGATAATTTTTTAACAGCTAACCAAGCTTATGTGGCGCTACATGGAGACCTCCGTCTTCCAATTAAGCCCAAAACACAAGTCGCCATCGTGACCTGTATGGATTCCCGACTTCACGTGGCACCAGCACTGGGCCTGGCTCTTGGAGATGCCCATATTTTGCGGAATGCTGGAGGGCGCGTGACCGATGACATGATCCGCTCCTTGGTTATTTCCCAGCAACAGATGGGAACCCGCGAAATCGTCGTCTTGCACCATACAGATTGTGGCGCACAAACCTTTGAAAACGAAGCTTTCCGGCAGCATCTCAAGAAAGAACTGGGAGTGGATGTAGGTGATCGTGATTTCCTTCCCTTTCAAGACATTGAAGAGAGTGTCCGTGAGGATATGGAGCTTTTAAAGGCTTCTCCTTTGATTCCAGAGGATGTCGTGATTTCAGGAGCTGTGTATGATGTGGACACCGGATTGATCTCAGAAGTGAAATGAATTAAGATAGGAAAGCGGTAAAAAATCCTCTACGGCTCAGAAAAATATGCATATATATTATAAAAAATAGAAATATATGTTGTTAGATAATCACTCTGTTACTAGTTTCAGAAAATTTTCATTGACTTGATTTACATAAAACAGTATACTAGTAAGGCAATTTGATCTTTCAAACTGCCGGCAACAAGGGGAATGAATCCGCTTTGAATTGGAAAAAAACAGTAGGGTTTGGAGTGGAGAACTTCACGCCCTTGTTGTCGTTAGTTACTCCATTAAGATAAGCCTGAGTTCTGAAAAATGTATAAATATAAAAACTTCCTTAGGAAAGAAAGCCAAAGGAAGTTTTTTGTGATTGGGATTTCATTGTATTTGTTTGTAACTGACAAAATTTGCAAGAAGATGGATTCGAAAGAGAGTAATTTTGTTGACTTGTCTAAGGTTGATAGGTTTCTGTTTGTCTCATCCTTCTGAAAAATTTATCACTTTTTGGTGAATGTAGAAATGGTTTATGGATTTTAAAAAATGTGTTTTGCTCAGAAGAGGGCTTATCTCCTTGCTTTTGTAAATGCGGTCTAACCAATTTTATAGATCGCTTGCTAGAACAAGAATGAAAGAATGATAGGGGAAAATAAAGGGTGGGAGGAGAGATGTGAATTTCCTATAGGTTCTCTTCCATATTTATGTTACAATTAAACTACTATTATCGAAGGGAGAAACTATGATTAATTCAATTGTTTCACAAGGTTTAATTTGGGCCATTTTAGGGTTAGGAATCTTTATGACTTTCCGAATTCTAGATTTTCCAGATATGACGACAGAAGGGTCCTTCCCGCTTGGAGGAGCGGTGGCGGTGACCTTGATCACAAAAGGGGTCAACCCACTCTTTGCGACGCTGGCTGCTATTGGAGCAGGATGCTTGGCGGGCCTTGCGACGGGTCTTCTCTACACAAAAGGGAAAATACCCACGCTTTTGTCAGGGATCCTTGTGATGACGTCCTGTAACTCGGTTATTCTCTTTGTCATGCAGCGGGCTAATCTGGGACTTTTAGGCTATAAAAAAATTCAGGAATTTCTTCCTTTTGCCAGTGGGTTCAATGAGATCCTGATTGGTTTAATTTTCGTAACGCTTGTGATCCTTGGTTTGATTTTCTTCTTGGATACGCGCTTGGGTCAAGCCTATATTGCGACAGGGGACAATCCAGATATGGCTAGAAGTTTTGGAATCAACACCGACCGGATGGAATTGATGGGCTTGGTCATTTCAAATGGGATTATTGCTCTTTCTGGTGCACTGATGGCCCAACAAGAAGGCTATGCGGACGCTTCACGTGGGATTGGTGTCATCGTTATCGGGCTTGCCAGCCTCATTATTGGAGAGGTTCTCTTTTCAAATGTCACCTTGACAGAGCGCTTGCTCAGTATTGCGATCGGATCGATCGCTTACCAATTTTTGATTTGGGCAGTGATTGCGCTTGGCATCAATACCAGCTATATTCGAATCTTCAGTGCCTTGATCCTAGCTATCTGCCTGATGATTCCAACCTTTAAGGGAAAAATCATGAAAGGAGCGAAACTCAGTAAATGACAGCAATTGTAGAATTAAAAAATGTAACCAAAGCTGTGAGCAATGGGATGAATGAAGAAAAAGTCATTCTGGATGATGTCTCCTTGGAAATTCGAGAGCATGATTTTATCACGATTTTAGGGGGCAATGGAGCTGGGAAATCAACCCTCTTTAATACTATTGCTGGGACACTTCCAGTTAGTAGCGGGAAGATCTATATTCTAGGGGAAGATGTGACCAACTACTCTCCTGAGAAGAGAGCCAAGTACCTATCTCGTGTCTTTCAAGATCCTAAAATGGGAACAGCGCCTCGTATGACAGTGGCAGAAAATCTCTTGGTAGCGAAGTTTCGTGGAGAAAAACGTGGTTTGATTCCGCGTCACTTGGCAAGCTATAAAGAAGAGTTTCAAACAGTTCTTGCTAAGATTGGCAATGGCTTGGAAAATCATATCGACACAGCAGTTGAGTTTCTATCAGGGGGGCAACGACAAGCCTTGAGCCTGTTGATGGCGACACTGAAACGTCCAGAACTCTTGCTTTTAGATGAACATACTGCTGCCTTGGATCCAAAAACGAGTCAGGCTCTGATGATCTTGACGGATGAGTTTGTGAAACAAGATGCCCTCACAGCTCTTATGATCACCCACCATATGGAAGATGCTTTGAAATATGGAAATCGCTTGATTGTGATGAAAGATGGGCATATCGTCCAAGACCTCAGTCAAGAAGAAAAAGCCCAAATGACCATCGCAGACTACTATGAATTGTTTGAGAAAGAATAAGATACAGAGCCCGTAAAATGCAAAGTGAAAATAGGAAATTCTTGCAGTGAGTGATGCTCACAAGAGAATTTATCTTTTTCATACAGCATTTAGGGCGTGTTCATTTACTAAGATACAAAGCCCGTAAAATGCAAAGTCAAAATAGGGAGTAGGACAGAAGCGATATGATTTATGGACGCTTCGTCGTCCTACCCCCACAAGGCTGATTAGAATTCTTCCGAGCTGATCAAGCGAGAGAAGAGTTCAATCAGCTACTGTGTCTTGTCTACATGCTAAGCTAGAGAGCTTGTTCTCTAGCTTTTTCTCTTTCTAAAAAACAAGCTACTGTTTATAAATATACGTCGTCCTTTCAATGACTGCCTTATACAACAAAAAAGCTTAGAAAGAGGTCAGAAGAAAACTGCATAAAAATAGGAACTAGTTTCAGGTGGAATCGCTTGCAATCGCTAAGGGGGTTGAGTATAATATAGTTAGAAAGATGAAGAAGGGATTGATACCAATGCCTTATCGAGTTAAAAGTTAGGTTACTTCGTTTTAGGCCTGTTTTGCTGATAACTGTTCATGCTCTTATCGTAAAAGAGCAGTCATGTCGTGTGTGTCGGATCGGTTGGACGGCCGGGCAAACCTGCTTAGTTTGTCTGGAGACATAAGAAAACGTGGAAATAGTAGGTAGAAGCTTTTTGTAAAGGTTTTCAAACTTCAATGCGTCCAGTCGAAAACTCATTATTTGGATTTGGAATAGCAAAGAAAACCTCTGGTATTTTACGCAAATACTATTAAATGAAATCAACATCATAAACATTGTTTTGTTAGCCAAAAGGTTAATTGCACCAAGTCAGTAAAGCAGACCAGGCCTCTAGTCCCGTAAGACTGGAGGCCGTTTTTATAAAATACTCAGGAGGAGGTGAGAGTATGGGATTGTCGTATGCGCAAGAATATAGTTGCCGTGACCATTTCCGGCAGAGAGCTTTTGAGCGATTTGGCGTAGATGATCAGCACCTGAACCGGTGGATTAACCAACATCTCCCCTCTCTCTCCCCTTATGATAGTGACGTGGTTCAGCCGGCTAATACAAAAACTTATGTAGCTAGTGACGGTGTCATCTTTGTTTGCAATGTCAAAAGTCGGGAATTCATCACCTGTTTTAAGGCGGTAAATTACCAAGAGCCCAAGGAAGAAGAGGAAGCTTATACGGATATTCACGAAAACAATGTCGCTTCCTTCAAAAAAGATGTGAACTATCTAGTCAATCGCTACCGACTCAAGGAAGCCAAAGAGCTGTTTGAAAACATTGGGGAGGACTTGGATGACTTTTATCGCCTGTCCCAAGCGGTCAAGAACGGCCAATTGAGCGAGCGAAATAGTAAGCGCCTAGAGGAATTGTTAGGCAAGTTTCATGTGATCAAGGCAGCTATGCGGATCATTGAAAATAAACGGGGAGATTACCATCTTTAGGGTCTTTTCCCCCTAAAAATAGGCGCCTAGAAGTCCTCTCATCTACTTCAGATGAGAGGGCTTTTTTTGCTGTGGAAAGCTTTTTGAAAAAAAGAGAAAAAAATTGTATAATAGAGTGGATATGCAAGTATTTGCAAAACTGTAATTCGACTTGGGCGACCAAGGACCGTAAGTATTAAAATAATCACACTAAAGGAGACAACAGTGAGTAGTATTAAATTAGTCACTTTGGGCGGTGTTCGAGAAAATGGGAAAAATCTCTACGTTGCCGAAGTGAACGATTCGATTTTTGTCTTGGATGCAGGTTTGAAGTATCCAGAAAATGAGCAACTTGGGGTGGATGTCGTTATCCCCAACATGGACTATCTATTTGAAAACAAGGACCGCATTGCGGGTGTTTTCTTGAGCCATGGTCACGCGGATGCCATTGGGGCTTTGCCTTATCTTTTGGCCGAAGCCAAAGTTCCTGTATTCGGGACAGAGTTGACCATTGAGTTGGCTAAACTCTTTGTCAAAAGCAATGACAGTGTGAAGAAATTCAACGACTTCCATGTCATCGATCAGAATTCTGAGATTGATTTTGGCGATGCCGTCGTCTCTTTCTTTCAAACAACCCACTCCATCCCTGAAAGTATCGGGATTGTGATTGGCACTCCTGAGGGCAATATCGTCTACACAGGAGACTTTAAATTTGACCAAACTGCCAGCGAGTCGTACGCGACAGACTTTGCTCGCCTAGCTGAGATTGGACGCGAAGGTGTGCTTGCCCTCTTGAGTGATTCAGCGAATGCGGATAGCAAGATTCAAGATGCCAGTGAGCAAGAAGTGGGCGATGCCATCTTAGATACGATTGCAGACTGGGATGGTCGTGTGATCGTGGCGGCGGTAGCCAGCAACCTTTCTCGGATCCAGCAGGTCTTTGACGCTGCGGCTGAGACTGGCCGTCGGGTGGTCTTGACAGGGTTCGATGTGGAAAACATCGTCCGCACAGCCATTCGCTTGAACAAATTGTCTCTTGCTAATGAAAAACTCTTGATCAAGCCAAAAGAAATGAGCCGTTTCGAGGATCATGAATTGATCATTTTGGAAACAGGCCGAATGGGTGAGCCGATCAATGGTTTGCGCAAGATGTCGATTGGTCGTCACCGCTATGTGGAAATCAAAGATGGGGACTTGGTCTACATCGTCACAACGCCGTCTATTGCCAAAGAAGCAGTGGTGGCACGTGTAGAAAACATGGTCTATCAAGCAGGTGGAGTTGTCAAATTGATCACGTCAAGCTTGCGCGTATCTGGTCATGGAAACGCACGGGACTTGCAGTTGATGATCAACCTTCTTCGTCCTAAATATCTCTTCCCAATCCAAGGGGAGTACCGTGAATTGGATGCCCATGCACGAGTGGCGATGGAAGTTGGTATCTTGCCTGAAAATATCTTTATTCCAAAACGCGGAACGGTGATGGAGTATGAAAAGGGTGACTTCGTTCCTGCCGGTAGTGTCTCAGCGGGAGATGTCATGATTGATGGGAATGCCATTGGTGATGTGGGCAATATCGTCCTTCGTGACCGCAAGGTCTTGTCAGAAGACGGGATCTTTATCGTGGCGATCACAGTGAATCGCAAAGAGAAGAAAATTATTTCCAAAGCGCGCGTGCACACCCGTGGTTTTGTCTATGTCAAGAAGAGTCGGGATATTCTTCGTGAAAGTTGCGAATTGGTCAACCAAAGCGTCGAAGATTATTTGAATCAAGATAGCTTTGACTGGGGTGAGTTAAAAGGTTTGGTACGCGACAACTTGTCTAAGTTCTTATTTGAACAAACCAAACGCCGTCCAGCCATCCTACCAGTCGTGATGGAAGTAAAATAATAGAAGAAATGGAAACGCTTGGCGGCCGAAGGCTTGCCGAGTGTTTTTAACAGTAGAAAGAGGAAATCAAATGGCAGTTATGCAGATTGAGTATTATTCAGAAGCTTTGAAGATGGAGTGGGGGGTGTCCGTCCTTTATCCCGATGCATCGCGCGTGGAAGATCCAGCAGATACGGATATTCCTGTTCTCTATCTCTTACACGGGATGAATGGCAACCACCACTCCTGGTTGAAGCGGACCAATGTGGAGCGCATCCTGCGCAATACCAATCTGATCGTGGTCCTACCCAACACCAATAATGGCTTTTACACAGATACACAGTATGGCTACAACTACTACACGGCCATTGCGGAGGAATTGCCAGAGACTCTTTCTCGCTTCTTCCCGAATATGACTAAGAAACGGGAGAAAACCTTTATTGCGGGTCTATCCATGGGAGGCTATGGATCAATGCTCTTGGCCCTCAAGACAAACCGTTTCTCTCGAGCTGCGAGTTTCTCTGGAGCACTTAGTTTTCACGATAGAGACTTTGAAAACAATGACTTGGAACAACCAGCTTTTTGGAAGGGAATTTTTGGTGAGATTGAGGATTGGACGACCAGTTCCTATTCGCTAGAGACGGCTGCCAAGAAGTTTTCAGATAAGAAGACCAAACTCTGGATCTGGTGTGGGGAGCAGGATTTCCTTTATGAAGCCAATAATTTTGAAGTCAAGGAATTAGAAAAGTTAGGCTTGGATGTCACCTATACCCACAGCCCAGGTAAGCACGAATGGTTCTATTGGGAACGTGAGTTGGAGCACTTTTTACAAACCCTACCAATCGACTTTGAATTAGAAGAAAGACTAAGTTAAGATACAAAAGGCGTAGCGGATACAGTCAAAATAGGGAGTAGGACAGAAGCGATATCATTTATAAACGCTTCGTCGTCCTACCCCCACAAGGCTGATTAGGTATTCTTCTGAGCTTAGAAAGCGACAGAAGAATCCAATCAGCTACTGTGTCTTGAATTAATTGCTATTCAGCTTGCGTTTTTGACACAATCCGCAGCCCGTGTTCGTTTAATAAGATACAAATAGATTGGATATAAGTCAGAGCATTTGTTCTGGCTTTTTTTATATATAGGAAGAAAAGCTAGAAAGGCCACTTATTCATTTCAGTCCTGCTTTCTTTGTGGTATAATAGGAACGATTGAAAAATGAGCTAGAAATAGCGAACAAGATAAGAGGAGAGAAATATGGCAAAAGATATTCGTGTGCGTTATGCACCAAGTCCAACTGGACTACTACACATCGGAAATGCTCGTACAGCATTGTTTAACTACTTGTATGCGCGTCACCATGGTGGAACCTTTATCATCCGTATCGAGGATACGGACCGCAAACGTCACGTCGAAGACGGCGAACGTTCCCAGCTTGAAAACCTTCGTTGGTTGGGCATGGACTGGGATGAAAGCCCAGAGACGCATGAAAACTACCGCCAGTCTGAACGTTTGGAACTCTATCAAAAATACATTGACCAACTCTTGGCTGAAGGTAAAGCCTACAAATCTTACGTCACTGAAGAAGAGTTGGCAGCAGAACGTGAACGCCAAGAAGCAGCTGGGGAAACACCTCGCTACATCAACGAATACCTTGGCATGAGCGAAGAAGAAAAAGCAGCTTACATCGCAGAACGTGAAGCAGCAGGTATCATCCCAACGGTTCGTTTGGCAGTGAATGAGTCTGGTATCTACAAGTGGCATGATATGGTCAAAGGAGATATCGAATTTGAAGGTGGCAATATCGGTGGGGATTGGGTCATCCAGAAGAAAGATGGCTACCCAACTTACAACTTTGCCGTTGTGATCGATGACCACGATATGCAAATCTCTCACGTCATCCGTGGAGACGACCACATTGCCAACACCCCAAAACAGCTCATGGTCTATGAAGCTCTTGGATGGGAAGCACCTGAGTTTGGACACATGACTTTGATCATCAACTCTGAAACAGGTAAGAAGTTGTCTAAACGTGACACCAACACCCTTCAGTTCATCGAAGACTATCGTAAGA
>JBKXCY010000028.1:2738-13373 GCA_046994005.1 Streptococcus sp. | reverse complement strand
GAAATAGTCTGCTGCCCCCAAATAATCGATTAGAGACCGTAGCTTACCTTCTTCTCCACCTTTTCCATAGATGTCAAAAGACAGTTCTGGTAATTCTTTTTTGGCGCGAACCACTGCTCGCACCAACCAATCAATATGCTTTTCTGTCGCCAAACGAGAGGCGGTAATCATAGAAAATGGGGTGCGATTTTCGTTTTGTGGCAAGCTTGCAAGACTCCCAACTGGAATGGTATAGATAGCTGGCTGATGGTTGGTGTATTTGGCAAACTGCTCAGCCAAGATTTCTTTTTGGCGGTCAGTCGCGACAATAAAGAAGTCTACCTTGTCTGCATTGGTAAATTGGTACTCGTAGTAGTTGTTCCACAAGATATACTGATCATCGACATTATTGGCACTGAAGTGCTCTGCATGGACGACCACACCCAGGCGGGCCTTTTGCGCTTCTTCAAAGATAGGCTGACCGATGTTGGTTTCCCGATCCAAAATCACCAAATCTTCTTTGGTCAATTGAAGGGTCTGCATGAAGTAGCGGATCAATTCTTGGCGACCAACCAGATAACGATCTGGGAAACGGTAGACTTCGCGGCCATCTGCCATCTGCATGCTGTAGGCAACCGTCCCGTCCTCATTGTAAAACCGGCGCTCAATCAAGTTGGCTTGGTTGTTCTTGGGAATGAAGTACTCCGTACAATAGCGGGTATAGGAGAAATAATCCTTTCTCACCAAAATTCCTCTAGACACGTACTCGCAGCGTTCGACATAGGGACTGTTTTCTGCGCGCAGGTAGCAGGTCAAAAAGTTGTCCTGATCCTCATAAAAGAAGCGCTTGATCTTACCATCGACTTCTTCACGAGTCGGTTTTCCGGCAAATCCTGCTAAGACCTGATCAATGGTATAGGTCGTTGGCGCAATTTTTATATCTGTAAAATGGCTATAGAGCCAGATGATTTCATCATTTTTAAAACCGATATTTTCTGTTAAATGCTGGATATTATCGGCTAGGATCATATCCATAAAGACAAACTTGGCTGGTTGATGGATATTGCGTAACAACTGGGCACGGTAGGCCTGGGCATACTCAACACCACTGCTGGCCCAACCGATTCCAAGGTTGATATTGTATACTGTCATAATGTCCTCTTTTATGGGAAATGCAAGACAATTTCCCCTTTTTTATTGATTTCTACTCGACTTAGTAGGAGATTGCGGACCATTTGTTCTTTGGCCGCCTCTTTCATTCGTTCAAAGGATTGGTAGGCTTCTTGGAAAAATTCTACCAAAGGGTTTTTCTGACTGGTGTACTGACCAGAGAGCGCCATGCGCAATTGTTGCAGATAGTCTACCTGCTCGACCCAGTTTTCATCGATAGCTTTTAGGATGGCCATGCGCTGGAATTGGGCGATCACCTCATCGGTGCCTAAGATCTCATACTTAGCTTCTAACTCGCTTTTAGCAATTTCCCATAAGAAATTCTCTTTGGTTTTCTTGCTACGGAAGGTTTGGTGGGCCTTTTCCGGATCCACTTGGTAACTAACATTGTCTAACATATAGCGATAAAAAGCTACCGGTTCCTTGTATTCTTTTTTATGGGCTACACTTGAAAAGACGGAACGAAGCACTTTTTCAACGATATCATCCAAGCGTCCTTCTTGTTTGATCAAGCGGTCGCGCTCTTCGTAGACGATGGCACGCTGAATGTTCATGCTTTCCGCAAATTCTAGCGTCATCCGACGACTGGCCTGACCAGAACTTTCACTAGCATTTTGAGCCCGTTCCACCAAGTTTCTATACTTGCGCTTGGTCAGAGCTTTAGCTGAACCAATCCGCTCATCTACATCATAGTCTTGATAGGTATCCTGGATCCAGTCTGGCCCCCAATTTTTCATCAAATCGTCTTCCAAAGAGACGAAGAACTTGGTCAAACCGGGATCTCCTTGGCGACCTGAACGCCCCCGAATTTGAAGGTCAATCCGCTGGTTCATCATCCGCTCAGTCCCGACAACCACCAAGCCACCTAACTCAGCGACTCCTGGTCCTAACTTGATGTCGGTTCCCCGACCGGCCATTGAGGTCGCAACTGTCACAGCTCCTTTTCGACCTGATTCCTTAATGATCTGGGCCTCTCGAGGAGCATTGTTGGCATTGAGAAGATTGTGAGGAATCCCTTCGCGCAAAAGAAGATTCGAGTAAAGAATCGACATCTCAACGGATCCGGCAAAGACCAGAATTGGATTGCCCTTTTCGTGGACCTTCTTCACATAGTCCAAGGAAGCCACGATTTTCTCTGGCAAGGTCTGATAGATTTCATCCGGCAAATCTTTGCGGATCTTCTTGCGATTGGTTGGGATCTTGATCACTGACATGGCATAGGTATCAAGAAACTCTGCCTCAGCGACCTTCCCAGTCCCGGTCATGCCTCCCAACTTCCGAAACATCTTAAAGAGGTTTTGGTAAGTAATAGAAGCCATAGCCCGTGTTTCTTGGGTGAGCTTGAGGCCCTCTTTGGCTTCAATCGCCTGGTGGAGTCCTCCTTGCAAGCGCGTCATTTCCATCAAGCGCCCCGTCGCCTGGTCTAGTAAGACAATCTCCGGTTGCCCTTCGACATTGGGATGGATGACATAGTCCTTATCCTTAATAAAGTTTTTATTGGCCTGCAGGGCTAAGCTGATATGGCGAACCAAATCACGGTATTGGGGATCATAGAGGTTGGGAATAGCAAGAAAAGCTTCTGCTGCATGAGCTCCTTTTCGAGTCAACCAAACTCGTTTCTTTTCTTCATCAAACTTGAAGTCTTCCCCTTCTTTGAAGGTTTGGATCAGGGTATCAATAATCCCATATAGGTTAGATTGAACCCGAGGAGAACCAGAAATAATCAAGGGAGTCTGAGCACTATCAAGGAGCACCGAATCAATCTCATCAACAATGGCGTAATTGAAGTCTGCCAAAAACTGGCCATCTGCCGAAGCCGTCAAGTTCTCTGTTAAATAGTCAAAGCCCAGACTGGTATTGGTCGTATAAATGACATCTGACTGGTAAATCTCCCGTTTGACTTCTGGATCTAATTCTTCGTCTTCAGATTGTTTCAAGGGAACTCCAACAGTCAAGCCCAAAAAGCGGTAGACCTGTCCCATCTCTTCTGCATCCCGAGTTGCCAGATAGGTATTGGTCGTAATAACCATGACCCCTTTTCCCTCTAAGGCATTGAGATAAACCGGCATAGTTGCCGTCAAGGTCTTTCCTTCACCAGTATTCATTTCAGCGACATTGCCTTGGTGGAGGACAATCCCTCCCATGACTTGCACGTCATAAGGAAACATGCCCAAGACCCGTTTATCAGCTTCCCGCGCAACCGCAAATGCTTCTGGTAAGAGATCATCCAAGGTCTCACCCTTAGCTAGACGTTCCCGAAATTCCACAGTCTTCTCCTGTAGTTGTCGATCCGTCAAGCGGGCCATGTCATCCTTCCAGCTATTGACTTCTTTTAAGATTTTTTTGATGTTTCTTAATTTAACGTAATCCAATGTAATCCTCTTTTTTTGCAGTGATGTTCGTCTATTCGAGAACTTCTGCTCCCTCAGACGATATTGGTTGAATCGTGAAATAGTGGAAGGTAAACTCTTGCAAACCTGCACTGAGCAAGCGTACTTCATAGGCGTATGCTTGATCTGGATAGGTAAACGGCAAGCGACCTTCTGCGGTTACGCGACGGCCAACGACCTCTCCAAAGCGATCTTTGAAGACGATTTCTACCATAACGGTATGAGCCGGAGTCGCTTCCATCGTGATAACCAGTTCATAATCTTGCTCTCTTTTGAGCAGAGGCAGACTAGGAATTTGACGAGTTGCGCCAAAATTTGTCTGCGAATGCCAAGTTTTCAGCACTTGACCAGATGGCATGAGGGGGTTCTGAAACTGAACGCTTCCTTGGTCAGTCGCTTGAATGGTCGACCCCCAAAGATAATCTGCTAGAACGGTATCGCCCCAGTAGATTCGTCTGCTTTCATTTTCTTTTATTTTTATCATTGGTTTCTTCCAAAGTCTCTTTCCATGATTTCTTTGTATTGGGTCACAAACCACTCAATGATCGGACCACTCGCATCGTTGTGTCGACCGGCACGGCTAGTGCTGATAATACGAACCGGAAATTCATACAAGGCCTCTAAAATATCTGGATAAGCCTGCTGGTCATAGTCATCATCCCTCATATAGGCAAGGGCTAAAATCGTATCCTTGAAATCTGCCTGGTCAAACCGGTCCCAGAAGCGTTGATTGAGCTGACCGATCCCTTCTTGCGACACTTGACCAATGATCAACTGCATCATGTCTAGGGATGTTCCAAACTCATCTGGACGTTTAAATTTCAGGTTGGCAGCGACATCCCCCAGGTTGACAATGGGTTTTCCGACCAAGATCGCATGAGGAGAATAAAGAGCCCCATAGTAAAGGGCACCAAAGGTCCCCATGGACAAGCCTGAGAAATTCATATCTTTTGGCTCAAAGCCGAGCAAGTCCAAGTGCTGATCAATAAAGGCAGTGATTTGACTTTCCAATTCTTCTGAGCCCATATAGAAGGATCCACCTTCCAGCCTTGGGTCAGAAAAGAGAATAAAGGGACTCCCCATCGCACGCATCATCCCAAACCCTTCAAAACCTTCGGCCGGACGATACCCAGAAAAGTAAATGTTTAAAGGTGGTTTCATATCGCCAGGATGGAAATAAGCAAAAATTTCTTGGCGTTTGTGGTCCCGTAGCGTCTTAGCTCCTACGGTCATCTCTCCTAAAGGACCATGTGACAAGCGCTTATGTAGGGCTCCGATCGTAAGCGTCCCTTCTCCTTTTGCTTCCAGCGAAAAGGCTAGGTAATAAGGTTCTGCTCCATCCAATTCTAGTGGTTGCTCCATCTCTTCTTCTGAAAAGACTGCATCTTTGACCCACTCTCCCAGAGCACCAAAGCGGTAAAATTGGATCCGCAATTGCAGCTGACAGCTTGGATCTTTTTCATATTCCAACCAAAAATTGATAGGACGGCTAGCGTCATACACATAATTGTAAACCCACTGAACAATCGGCGTAAACTCTTCCCCATATGCTCCGTCAAGCTTGAGGAAATGTTGCCCCAAGACTGTTTGCTGACCAGCAAAATCAGGTCTCACCTGCAGATCACGAACTGTAAAGGCATCTCCGTATTGATTGTCGTATAAAAAGCGGTCTAAAACATAGAGAAATTGATGCTTGTTTGAGAAGTCCCAGGGTCTCGCTTGTTTAAGCCTTAAGAGGTGGGCTAATTCTTCAGAAGGTGCCTCTAGCTTACGGCTTTCGTCATAAAAAACGGTATAAGGTTGAAAATAAGTCAGGTCTTCTCCTAAAGCCAACAAATCTTCTGGATTCTCTAAAATCAAGGCTTTAAATTTAGAGATTTCCTCTTCTTCCATATAGTCTTTGAGCGATGGAAGAGCGGTGGCTTGAAAAAAGTGCCAGCCAAGTCCAGCAGGAAGTTCCATTTGATCCTGCCAGCTGCTTGAGCCGATTTGGAGAATATGGGGTATTTGTAGTTTTTTATCCATGACGTTCTTTCATCCATCCTTCCCATTTCTCGATCAAGCGTTGACCGGTGTATTCTTGGATTTTTTCGATTGAGTAGACCAAGGCTTCATTCCAAGGCTTCAATTCCAATAAGAAGTGCGTGATTGCTTTTTCTAATTCCTTGTCTCCCTTTGATAAGACATAGCCGTTTTTCAAATGATCGACATATTCTGTCTGGACGCGGTTGACCTGAGGAATCCCCGCAGAGATCCCTGCAATCTGCGTATAGAGGTTGGGCTCCTCGCTTAAATCGACAATTAAGCGAGTTTTTTCCAACTCTTGAATAATGTCATTTTCATTTGAAAAATTCTTAACCACAAAACGGTAATCCGGTGCGTCTTGTACAGACTCTTCATCAATGATTTGGTTTTCTCCAAGCCCTTCTGACTGACTTGGCGACTGAACAAGATGCAAGTCCTGCTCACTAGCAATCAATTCCTCGAGTTGCCCTTCTAATTCCTTCACCCGCTCCGGTGATCCATTGTAAAATGCAAAAACAACTTCAAATAAGGGATGTTGCGCTAAAATTTCCAGAACCTTCTTGAGCTGGCTCTTACTTGGAAGCTCGGCTTCGTTGACATAAAAGTAAATCTTGGATTCCTTGCGCTCCTGACTAGAGCCCAAACGAAGGCGGGAGTCAAAAGAGGTAATCCGGTGTGTCTTTTGAGCGAGGCTAGGGGAAAAGCCCCCAATCGCTTTTTTGGTTTTTTCACTATCTGTAATCAAGAGCTGGGCATCAATCATATCAAAATAGAGGGCAAAGTTTTCAGCAGATAAGGGCTGACGATCTCCATAGAAGGACAAGACTTTCTTGACACTACTTGCTGTATCCTGTAAGAAAGCCAAATTTGCTGGATGAGCTGCCAGAACCAACTGATCTCGTCCTGGAACTAAGGCTGCCAACTGTTCCTTCATCTTTTCAGCGACAACTTCTCCCATATCGGAATAGCTTTCTTTTTTGAAGGCAGGAAAGAAAGCCTCATTGACCATAACAGATTGGTTCTCTTCGATCAACATTTCTCTCAAAACCCATTGTCCATCAAAACTAAGATACTCTTGAAAATAAGGTTTCCTCTCATTGTAGTAAATTCTACTAGAGATAAAGCCACGATCATCTAAGTACTCAATGTAGCTGATCTCATCATTCTTATAACGAGTCAAAGAGAGAATGTTTCCATCTACTCCCATATCAATTTTTGCTATGAGACGACCCTTTCGAAATGCCATTACCAAAAAGGGAGTGTAGGAAAAAGTGGTCTCACTCGTCCATTCGATGTCCCGAAGCTGAACTGGGTGCATCGCCAAACTAGACGGAACCTTTTGGATCCGATCAAAAATCGAAAGCACATCTGTCTCTAACAAATCTTGGCGGTGTAAAAAATAGCGCAACTGAGGACTATAGTGAGGCAACAATAAGATCCGATCCATTCCTGCTTCTTGAAAAATACGAACTTGATTAATGGTATCGTCAAATTCAATGGATTCTCGCATCCAGTACCAAGGGGTAGCTGTTTGCTGCCAGATGCGGTCCGTTCCATACCAGGCTGGTACAAAATAATACATAGTTACTCCTAGAATATTCTTGTATAACGTTGATTGACGCGAAGGGCACGAATTTCTTCTCGGATATTGTAAATCATTCCGACAAACATAAGGAAGGTCCCTGGGATCATGGTCAAACGTAAAAGATCCTTATCCCATAGCAAGATTGAAAAAGGAAGAGCGGTAAAGAGAATCAAATACAGAGTTCCAAAAACAGTCAAGCGTAGAACAATTTTATTGATATAGCGACGTGTGTCTGCTCCAGGATAAATATAATCGATATATTCTGAGGCCTTCATCATTTTCTCTGCAATTTCTTCTCCATTCACATTGACAAAGGCAAAGGCAAAAGAAAGAATTGCAATGACAAAAATATAAAGAAGAATCCAAATTGGGTCTCCCATTACCAAGTGCTTGGCTAGCTGGGCAGCCCATTTAGCATTGGAGTCCATGGACAAGATCAAAAGCATAGCGTACTGAGGAATAGACACCAGGGTCATGGCATACATAAAAGGCATACCCCCTGCAGGATTGATCTTGATATCCAAAAAGGTATAACTTTTAAGGTTGTTATGAATTCCTAATTTATTAACAGGGATTTGATACTTGGAATATTCCACTAAAACTGCCACATAGACAAAAATCAAAAGGAAGATCATCCCCAGAACATAAGCGATCTCTGGGATATTATTGACACTTGAAAGGGTCTGCACCACGTCTTCTGGAAGGTACATCACCATCCCAGCCATCATGATCACCACAGAACTTCCGAGCCCTAAAGCAGCATTTAGATCGGATAACCAAACTAAAAAGAAGGCTCCAGCCACCATAATCATAGTATTGACCGCAATGACAAGTCCCGAATCCAGATCGGTTTTTAGAGGTAAATACATGGCCACCGCTAAGGACTGGACAATAGCGAGCGCCAAGGTCACGTACATCTTTCGACGCTCCACAATCTCTGAGCTGGTTTTTTCGAGGTTAAAACGTTTTGAAACGGTAAACATCCGCCACAAAATCATGGAAGACATCCAAGGGGATAGACCGATCGAAAAGATCGACATTCCGCGGAGATTTCCCCCCATCACAGCACTCGAGAGTTGTAAACCAGTTGTTGTTCCCTCATTGAGCCTCAAAGCCTTTGATAAGTCCACAAAAGGCAGGGAAATTTTACTTCCCAAAACATAAATAAAGACGAAAAATATCGTCCAACAAAATCTCTTCCCTACTTCAGATCGTTTTAACATTTCTTTTAAACTTTCTCTTACTCATTTTGACCATTTCACTGGAAAAACAGCCCTTAAATATGTGTTTATAAAGTACATTATCTCAACTTATTTTACCATAATTCGCTTATTTTCTAAACTTATTTGTCACTAATCCTTAATATTCTAAAAAATTATGGTCTTGGTACCGTATTCAATAAAAAATTCTTCAGATTTATGTCTGAAGAATCCTTTTTTATTCTATTTATTTCCCTAGAGCCATAATACTATCAATAAATAATTTCTTTGTAAAATAGCCATTGCGGATCAAATAAGAAGTATATTGAGCCTTTTGAACCATTTGGGCATACTCTTCTTCTGTGCAGTCTTGAACCAAACGATTAGCTTCTTCAAGACTGGATGCTACAAAGCCGATCCCTTTTTCTCGAATATAGTCTGCATTTGACAAATAGTCTGGCACGACTACCGGAAGACCTGCGGACAGATAAGTCGATAATTTGTAGGAAATATTTTCTTTGTAGTAATCCCGCTCATCCTCAGGATTCTCTGAATTTCCCCAGACAAGCCCAAAACCACCCTTAGAAAGTTCCAAAAGCAACTCTTGCTTGGTCCGCCAGCCTTCAATATGGACCTTAGAATAATCAACTCCTTCAACTGGTTCGGTATAGACATGAAGGGGAGTATCATATTTCCAATCGATGATATGAGGGAAACGCGAAGGATTACCTGAGAAGATCAACTTTTTCTCAAATTGTGGAGTGTAGAGTTCCAAACTGTGGGTCAAATCCCACAATTTTTGGACCACATATTTTTTAACTGTAAGCCCTTCTGATACTAGACGATGGTACATCTGTTCTGATGGGACAACAACAAGGTCGCTCTTATTATACATCTCAATATAAGCAGGCATGAGATAATAATTGCTTTCAAACATGAGAGGTGGGACATCATGGATGAACATGACTAGTTTCGTTTGAAGGAGTTTTAACTTATCCACCAAACGATTATCCCACTCAATTCCGTTCCAAGAAGGTGATTGAACGAAGACAATATCCCCAAAAGCTACACCTGCTAAAATACCGTCCATCCGTGAACTCAACTCACCATCCGGTTCATTCGTTTGATCATAAAAATAGATTCCAAGTTCATTGACCCCAAGTTCACGAACCACATTCATAATATCATTTTGCGCCATTAGAGCAACACTTTGCGAAGATTGCCCGAATAAATTTGTAAAATGGATTTTCATTTCTTCCCTCTAACTCTTCTTTTTGATCTATATTCGTAATTTCATATAGTACGGATAGAGTTTCCTTGTCTATATTACTTTACTGAAAACTTCCTTGTCCATTATAACATATTTTAAAACTTCTTAAACTTTTTGAATTCATAAAAGACCGGTAATATCCCGGTCTTTATTCATGATATTTCATACCTTATTTGCTATCTTTTTTCCGGATTCCTAAAAGGGCTAATCCAGAAAGAAGAATGGAAACTCCCGTAGCAAGGATATTAGATGAAGGATGAGCTCCTGTCGCTGGAAGAGCAGGTCCTGAAGGATGTTTCGCACTTAGCGAGCTTGCTTCTGTTGGAGATTCTGAGTAAGAGGTGCTGAACGAAGACACGACAGACTCCGAAGGACTGGTCATAGCAGAGAAACTTGACGCATAAGACACACTGATCCATTCAGAAGCTTCATACGATAGAGATTGACTCTCTGTCGAGGATGCGCTCATAGATTCTGAAACACTTGTCAAAGGGAATTCAGACACTGGCATCGACGTTGAAGCTGATTCGCTTGTTGAAAGGAGCGAAGTTGATTGGCTATAGGAGTCAGACTTCGATAGCGATGCTGACGCTAGAGATTCTGAATGAGATGCCCATTGTGAAGCAGATAGACTCTCTGAAACTGATCGAGAGAACGATCCAGACTCTGAAACCTGCGATGCAGCTACGACATCAGAAGTCGAAGCAGATTCGCTTGTTGAGGCAGAAGCTTGAACCTGCGACTCAGACTGACTTGCTAAAGTCGAGGCTTGAGCCAACGATTCAGATTGACTTGCTGAAAGCGAAGCTTGAACTTGTGATTCAGATTTGCTTGCCGAAACCGAAGCTTGGACTTGTGACTCAGATTGACTTACCGAAAGTGATTCTTGGGCTTGCAACTCAGACTGACTCGCTGAAATCGAAGATTGAACTTGCGATTCGGATTGACTTGCTGAAATTGAAGCTTGGACTTGTGACTCTGATTGACTCACTGAGGCCAATTTGGAAAGCTTCTCGC
>JBKXCY010000028.1:0-2638 GCA_046994005.1 Streptococcus sp. | reverse complement strand
CTTGGACTTGTGAGTCAGATTGACTTACCGAAAGTGATTCTTGGGCTTGCAACTCTGACTGACTCGCTGAAATCGAAGATTGAACGTGCGACTCAGATTGACTCGCTGAAGCCGAGGCTTGAACTTGTGACTCAGATTGACTCGCTGAGGCCAATTTGGAAAGCTTCTCGCTCATCGAAGCAGATTGAGACAAAGAAACAAGTTGAGAAACCACTTCCTTCGATCCAACAGCGGATGTTGACTGCGATTGGGACAAGGAAGTTGATTTAGATACCAAATCAGATAATGATTCTGACTGACTCGCTGAAATTGATTCGCGGACTTGCGATTCAGATTGGCTTGCCGAAACCGAAGATTGAACTTGTGACTCAGATTGGCTTGCTGAAATCGAAGATTGAACCAACGATTCTGATTGGCTCGCAGAAAGCGATTCTTGAACTTGTAAGTCAGATTCGCTTGCTGAAACTGATGCTTGAACCAACGATTCAGATTGGCTTGCCGAAATCGAAGATTGAACTTGTGATTCAGATTGGCTTGCCGAAGCCGAAGCTTGAATCAATGACTCGGACTGGCTTACTGATGTTGAAGCTTGAACCTGTGACTCTGACTGACTTGCCGAAACCGAAGCTTGAACTTGTGATTCAGATTGGCTTGCCGAAACTGATTCTCGGACTTGCGATTCAGATTGACTTGCTGAAACTGATGCTTGAACCAACGATTCTGATTGGCTCGCAGAAAGCGAAGCTTGAACCTGCGACCCTGACTGACTTGCCGAAATTGAAGCTTGGACTTGAGATTCGGACTGGCTGGCAGAAATTGATTCTTGAACTTGCGATTCTGATTGACTCGCTGAAATCGAAGCTTGAACTTGTAATTCAGATTGACTTGCTGAAACTGATTCGCGGACTTGCGATTCAGATTGACTTGCTGAAGCCGAAGCTTTAATCAATGACTCGGACTGGCTTGCTGAAACTGATGCTTGGACTTGTGAGTCAGATTGACTTACCGAAAGTGATTCTTGGGCTTGCAACTCAGACTGGCTCGCTGAAATCGAGAAACTTTGCGATTGTGAGGCAGATTCTGACGGTTTCATTCTCCGATAATAATAAGTGGTACTGATTAATGGGTATGGGACTACATATTTTTTGATTGTTTGTTTGAAGTTAGAGAAGCCGTCTGCTCCGTGAGGCGTCGCATCCTCTCCTACAATCATGGTTGAATTATTACTAACAGACGGTGAGCGTGGAAGTTCCGTGAATGGTTTTGGAACTGTATATTCGATCCCTGTTTTCTCATCTGTATAAGTAACCGTCTCCTTAGTAGAGAACCATCCCGTAATATCCAACTCTAAATGTTGTTCATCTATCCGTCTTGGTGTCACATTCAGGAAGTAATCCTTGTTTTGACTTTCAACCCTACGGGTTCCACCTAAATCAGTAAGATTATCCGTACGATCCTGATTAAAGTCTTTTTCATAAACAAGTGTATAAACATTAGTCACTTGAGTATTGCCTAAATCGCCACTACTAACATCATGAATTTTAGAAGGATCTAAAACATAGTAGCGAAGTGAATAATCACCATTCTGATTCAACTGGACAACTTCACTTTTAATGAAATGCTCACGCGCATCACCTAGTAATTCAATTGTTGACTTTCCATTCTTACTATTATCAAATACCCCACTTTTCCAATTTGGAGATATATTTCTTGCTGCAACTTGTACGTAACCTGGGAATTCGCGCGGATTTGAAGCCGTATAGTGTTGGCCTTCCAACCCATAGATTTTATATTCCATTAACGCTCTTTCTCTTCCCGTTGGTTGGTACTCTGTAGTGTAGGGATCAGCATAGGGATCAACTTCTCTATAAAATGTTGATTGTTGCCCTACCATAGAGGGAATTTTGATACGAGGATACGTTAGAATTAATTTTCCTTGATTCGAAGGCTCCATGACATCATAAATACTCCGGAACAAGACAGCTTGATCCGGAATAACTTGCGTCACAATTCCAAAAGTCGCGTTATCTTCAGAAGGTATCGAATTGTAAACCCTGTTTCCAAGTGGAGCTTCACCAATCAATACTTCTTTTGGTAGTTGGATCTCTTCTCCCGTTCTACTTGGAGATACTGTTTGTGAAAAAATCTCTGCCCCATCTGATTTCCGAACAATACGGAAATAAACATCCATTCCTTTACGTTTGTCTGGGGCTATTTCACTGGTATCAATCGACATAGTCGCATAGTAACCGAGCGAGTTTCCTTGTTTATTTACAAATTCCCAAATTCCAAATGTATAGCGATGCAAGTAGGGGTTATCTGCATACATTTTAAGTTCTTCAGGTGTAAGCTTTAAAGCATCTTTATCAAGATGAGGATCTTTAAGATAACCTGGTGTATCAAGAGTGGGGTCTTCTACACTGGCACCGTTTGGATCATCTGGATTGGGTTTTATGCTTAAAATATCAGGTTCAGTATAGACTTCCTCATAAATTGGAGACAATTGAGCTGAGATAGCTGGTTTCCCATTTACATTGGAATTTCCCACAAAGCCTGCAGCTGTTAAGGTGGTCATCATCTCGTCAACCGCTTTGCCCAAACGATCGCGTTGCTCAGCATAAGCTTGCGCACTGGCATT
>JBKXCY010000027.1:0-13401 GCA_046994005.1 Streptococcus sp. | reverse complement strand
GAAGTGGCCGAAACACCGACTTCAACAGACCGTGCCGCTGTCCCTGCTGCTTCTCCAACGGTAACATCAACAGAGACGGCATCTCCTGAAGTGGAAAAACTGATTGAAAACATGCCACTCAAACAAAAAGTGACCCAAATGATCATGCCGGACTTCCGTAAGTGGCAGGAGGCTAATCAGGAGTCGCCACAGGATCTCACCAAGGTCAATGCTGAAGTAGCAGATGCGATTGATAAATATGATTTTGGAGGCGTCATTCTTTTTGCTGAAAACGTCAAAGAGACCAAGCAGACCCTGGCTCTGACGCAAGATATGCAAAAGGCAGCGATTGAAAACAAAGCCAATAACGGGAAGATTCCGCTATTATTAGCCATCGACCAAGAAGGGGGGATCGTCTACCGCTTGGGGACAGGTACAGCCCTTCCTGGCAATATGGCCATTGGGGCTACCAATGATCCCAAACTAGCGAAAGAAGCCGGTCAAATCATCGGATGTGAACTTTCTGCGCTAGGCTTGAATGTGGACTTCGCTCCGGTTCTAGATACCAATAACAATCCTCAAAATCCTGTGATTGGGCTTCGTTCCTTCTCATCTGACCCAAATCGGGTTGCCTATCTTGGTATTCCGATGATGAAAGGCATTCAGGACTACAATGTGGCTGTAGCAGCCAAGCATTTCCCAGGTCACGGAGATACAGCGGTCGATTCACATACGGGTCTGCCATTGGTGGATAAATCTCTTGCTGAGCTTGAAAAATTGGAACTCCTTCCATTCAAAAAAGCTATGGATGAAGGGGTCGACCTCTTGATGACAGCTCATATCCAGTACCCGCAGATTGAAAAAGATCAGGTCGTGTCAAAAGAAACGGGTGAGAAAATCTATGTTCCAGCGACTCTCTCTGATGATATTTTAACGGGCTTGGTACGGAAGAAATACGGCTATAAGGGCGTGATTGTCTCTGATGCCATGGGAATGGATGCTATCGCTAAGAACTTCGGTGAGGTGGAAGCCGTGAAGATGGCTATCAAAGCCGGAGTTGACCTGGTTTTGATGCCAACGACCCTTCGCAGCAAAGCCGATTTGACCAAGATTGATACCATCGTCAATGCAGTGGTAGATGCGGTCCAAACCGGTGACATCTCAGAAGAACGCTTAAATGAGTCGGTTCGTCGGATCCTGACCCTCAAAGAAAAACGTGGGGTCCTGAATTTTGATCCAAGTGCTCGGACAGCTGAAAAAGCAGAGGAAGCAGTCGGATCTAGCCTCAACCGTGACTTGGAACGCAAGATTGCAGCAGCAGCGGTGACGGTTGTAAAAAATGAAGACAATACCTTGCCATTTAAGGTGCAAACAGGGGACCATGTCTTACTACTCGGAGCTTTTGAAAATGAAGTCCCAGGACTAAATTTGGGCATGCGTCGCTTAATCGCGGATGGAGTGCTTCCAAAAGATACCTCCTTTGTGGCCAAGAACTTCACTAAGGAATCCACCCTTGATAGTCTAAAAGAAGACCTTGAAAAAGCCACCCATATCGTAGTGATTTCAGAGATCGGTTATGAAGGGCAACTGGATAAAGATTTCTGGCGGACCAAGATTCCAACAGAAATCGTCAATTATGCCAATACCAACCATAAGAAGGCAGCTGTCCTTTCTATCTCTAAACCTTATGATGTAGCCAACTATCCCGCAGCCAAAGCCATTTTAGCAGTCTATGGAAATAAGGGAATGGATCCAACGGAATCCCTCAAACCAGACAATGCATTTGGTCCTAATATTCCTGCAGGAGTGGAAGTCATCTTCAATGGCAAGGAACATCTAGGTACCTTACCGGTTGATATTCCAAAAATTGTAGACGGAAAAATGTCGGAAACAGAGTATGCCTACCGCATTGGTCATGGTCTTTTCTATCCAGCACCTGCTCCATTGCCAACACCAGAAGTCCAAGATCCAACTTCACCAGGCCAAGATCCAACTTCACCAGTCCAAGAACCAACCCATCAGACACAACCAGTAGAGGTTGGTAACACAGGAACTCAGGTCCTTGTTAGCAAGCAAGAAAAAGCTAGCACTCTTGATGCTCCACAAGTTATTCCGATCGCTGTGAAACAAGCCACTGATCAGGCTCCTGCAAGTATTTCAGCAAGTCCTGCATCATCGGTATTGCCAAAAACCGGTCAAACAGGGAACCTCCTCTCCCTCATGGGCATCAGCCTCTTAACCTTCCTTGGATCTTTTGTCTATCCAAGAAAGAAACACTAAAGGATTCAGAATCTCAATTGGGTGATTTCCCAATTGAGATTTTTTGGTAAAAGTTTACTAAAATTAACTCGAGATGGCAATGATGGAATAGAAGTTGTAATCGGAGGAAAACCCTTTGTTATCGCCTTTCTGGGCATAAAATAAAAAATTAATAAAATTTTACTAAAAACACTTGAAGTTTTACTTGCGATCAGATATAATACAAGTATAAAAACGTTTACAAAACTAAAGGAGTTTCTCATGACGACAACAATCACATCTCAAGATTTACAAGCAAAATTCCAGGCTGTCTTTGGGGAAAAGGCTGACCACACTTTCTTTTCACCAGGACGGATTAATCTGATCGGTGAACACACGGACTATAATGGTGGGCATGTCTTCCCAGCAACCATTACACTTGGTACCTACGGGGCTGCAAGAAAGCGTGAGGATAAGGTCTTGCGTTTCTTCTCAGGAAACTTTGAAGACAAGGGGATCATTGAAGTTCCGCTTGAAAATCTCCACTTTGAAAAAGAGCACAACTGGACCAACTATCCAAAAGGCGTGCTCCACTTCTTGCAAAAAGCTGGTCATGTCATTGATAGCGGTATGGATGTCTATGTCTACGGCAATATTCCAAATGGATCCGGTCTTTCTTCTTCAGCATCGCTTGAGCTCTTGATTGGCGTCATCGCTGAGAAACTATATGATCTTCACTTAGATCGTCTAGATCTGGTCAAGATCGGGAAACAAACTGAAAATCACTTCATCGGAGTCAACTCTGGGATCATGGACCAATTTGCCATCGGTATGGGAGCTGATCAACGGGCTATTTATCTCGATACCAACACCCTAGAGTATGATCTGGTACCGCTGGACCTCAAAGACAATGTCGTGGTCATCATGAATACCAACAAACGCCGGGAATTAGCGGATTCAAAATACAATGAACGTCGTTCAGAATGCGAAACCTCCGTTTCTGATCTCCAAGAAAAATTGGATATCCAAACCTTAGGAGAATTGGATCTCTGGTCTTTTGATGCCTACAGCTACTTGATCAAGGATGAAAATCGCATCAAACGGGCTCGTCATGCTGTACTTGAAAACCAACGGACCCTCCAAGCTCGTAAGGCCCTTGAAGCAGGGGATTTGGAAGGCTTTGGCCGTCTCATGAATGCTTCCCACGTATCCTTGGAACATGACTACGAAGTGACAGGTCTAGAATTGGATACCTTGGTGCATACAGCCTGGGAACAAGAAGGAGTGCTTGGTGCTCGTATGACGGGAGCAGGCTTTGGTGGTTGCGCCATCGCCCTTGTCAACAAAGATAAGGTTGAAGCATTTAAAGAAGTTGTCGGCAAACGCTATGAGGAAGTCGTTGGCTATGCGCCAAGCTTCTACATTGCAGAGGTTGCGGCGGGGACACGGGTTTTAGACTAGGTGATAATAATGGAAGCTGTAATATTTGATTTAGATGGCTTATTAGCCGATACTGAAATCATTTCTCTAAAAGTTTATCAAGAATTGCTTAGAGATTTTGGAATTCCTTTCACAGAAGAAATATATTCCAGAGACTACAGTGGACATAGAGAAGAGGAGAATGTTCAACGATTTTTAGATACCTATGATTTACCTTGGAATTTCGAACAAACTCTGGCTAAAGTTTATGAATTAGAAGCTCGAATCTTAGCCCAAGGTGTTCATTTAAAAAAAGGTGCTAAAAATTTGCTTACTTTTTTGAAAACAGAGGACATTCCAATCGCCTTAGCAACTTCAAGTGTTGAATCTCGGGCTAGAATGATCTTGGATAGCAATGGGGTACTGTCCCTATTTGACCATTTAGTTTTTGCAAAAGATGTCAAACGAAGTAAACCTTACCCAGATATATTTTTAAAGGCTTGTAGTGATTTGAATGCTTTACCAGAGAATTGCTTAGTACTAGAGGATAGTGAGGCAGGGATTGAAGCAGCCTATCGGGCTGGAATACCAGTCATATGTGTTCCAGATTTAAAAGTACCAGCACAGTCTTTCTTAACTAAAGCGGAACAAGTTTTCCAGGATTTAGATGCTGTCAGAGACTATTTAAAACGTAAGAAGGAGAATCAATGAATCAGGGAATTTTGGATGCATTTGTCACAGCCGTCATTGCGGCAAGTGACTACGAAGAGATGGATCGGATTTATCTAAAAAATCGCATCATGAGTCGCGTTGGAGAAGAAGGGCTAGACGCCCCAGCTCAAAAAGAAGAGTTGATTGTGCTCAAAGATCAGCTGCTAGAGATCGCTGTTGCAAATAGCAAGATCCAGGACAGTATGGCCGCCAAGGACAGCTTGGGTGCGGAGTTGATGGATTGGATCACCCCTAGTCCTAGTCAGGTCAACCATCGTTTCTGGGAGACCTACCGTCAGTCCAAGGAAGACGCGATTGCTGATTTCTATGACCTCTCTAAGCGCAATGATTACATCAAGGTCAATGCGATTGCGCAAAACATTGCCTTTGAGGCAGAAACTCCCTACGGTTCTCTTGAAATCACCATCAATCTGTCAAAACCTGAAAAAGATCCTAAAGACATTGCAGCGGCCAAGCTTGCCAAAGCCAGTCATTATCCGGCCTGCCAATTGTGCTTTGAAAATGAAGGCTATCAAGGTCGCCTAGACCATCCAGCCCGGGCTAATCACAGGATTATTCGCTTTGATATGGACGGTCATGATTGGGGCTTTCAGTATTCCCCTTATGCCTACTTCAATGAACACTGCATTTTCCTCGATAGCCAGCATGTGCCCATGGCCATTAGTCGCAAGACCTTTGAGCGACTCTTGACCATTGTCGAGACTTTTCCAGGCTATTTTTCAGGGTCTAATGCAGATCTGCCCATTGTAGGGGGATCCATCCTGACTCATGACCATTACCAAGGCGGACGGCACACCTTCCCTATGGAGCTAGCTCCTGTTGAGGAAAGCTTTAGCGTTGAGGGCTTTGAGGCTGTATCGCTAGGAATTGTTAACTGGCCCATGTCGGTTCTCCGGTTGCAATCGGATGACAAGGCCCAATTGATTGCCCTGGCAGACCATATCCTAACAGCCTGGCGAGGCTACTCGGATCCAGCCGTTCAAGTTTTAGCGGTATCCGATGGTCAGCCCCACCATACCATTACCCCTATTGCACGGATTCGTGATGGGCATTATGAACTGGACTTGGTGCTCCGTGACAACCAAACCTCACCAGAGCATCCAGATGGCATTTATCACCCACATGCGGATGTGCAACACATCAAAAAAGAAAATATCGGCCTGATCGAAGTCATGGGCTTGGCCATATTGCCACCTCGCCTCAAGGAAGAGCTCAAGCAGGTTCAAGACTATTTGCTTGGACGTGAGAATACTGTGGCGACCTACCACCAGCCTTGGGCAGATGATTTGAAAGCCACTCACCCAGCTATCACAGACGAAGCAGAGGCAGAAGCCCTTGTCCGTGAATCAGTTGGCCAGATCTTTGCGCGCGTGCTGGAAGATGCTGGAGTCTACAAGCGAACAGCAGAAGGACAAGCTGCCTTTAGACGCTTTGTTGCGACACTTTAAGTGTGGAGAAGAGGCAGAAATTTGGTACAATAAGAGAGAAGACAAGAAGCGAAAGGAAAACAAATGGCAATACTCGTACTCGGAGGAGCTGGCTATATCGGTTCCCACATGGTCGACCGTTTGGTCAATGAAGGACAGGAAAAAGTCGTCGTGGTCGATAGCCTGGTCACAGGCCACCGTGCAGCGGTGCATCCAGATGCTGTCTTTTACCAAGGAGACCTGGCGGATCAAGACTTTATGCGCACTGTTTTTAAGGAACATGCAGATATCGATGCGGTCATCCACTTTGCGGCTTACTCACTAGTCGCGGAATCCATGGCCGATCCATTGAAATATTTTGATAACAATACAGCAGGCATGGTCAAACTCTTGGAAGTCATGCATGAATGTGGGGTGCACTACATCGTCTTTTCTTCAACTGCTGCCACCTACGGCATTCCAGAAGAAATTCCGATTCTTGAAACCACTCCCAAAAACCGATCAATCCTTATGGGGAAAGCAAGCTCATGATGGAAACCATCATGCGCTGGGCTGATCAAGCCTACGGCATCAAGTACGTGCCCCTTCGTTACTTTAATGTAGCGGGTGCTAAGCCAGATGGATCCATCGGAGAAGACCATGGACCAGAGACCCATCTCTTGCCGATCGTCTTGCAAGTGGCCCAAGGCAAACGCGAAAAGATCTCTATTTTTGGAGATGACTACCAGACACCAGATGGCACCAATGTTCGGGACTATGTCCATCCATTTGACTTGGCAGATGCCCATCTTTTAGCAGTGGAGTATCTCCGAAACGGCAACCCATCTACTGCCTTTAACCTGGGCTCGTCGACCGGTTTCTCCAATCTTCAAATCGTTGAAGCGGCCCGCAAGGTGACCGGACATCCGATCCCACTTGAGCTGGCTGATCGCAGACCAGGAGATCCTGATACCTTGATCGCATCCTCTGAGAAGGCGCGTGCCATCCTCGGTTGGCAACCAAAATTTGACAATATCGAAACCATTATCCAAACAGCCTGGGCTTGGCATTCCAGCCACCCAGATGGCTACAATGATCGATAAGGAGGGGCTGCGGACATCATTTTTGAGACTTTTTTAATAACATCTAAAACGACAGTTGATCTTGCCAAATGACTCGTTTCAGACGTCAGTCATTTCCCTAACCATCATAAAAAAGTGAGGTATTCAAAATGAATAAAACCACAAAAATGTTAGCCGTCTTCTTGACAGCGGGTCTTCTTTTAGCTGGTTGCACACAAAAAGAGAGTACAAAATCTACTAGTCCATCGTCTACTAAGGCGACAAGTAAAGCAACAAGCAAATCATCCGCTAAAGAGAAGACAAAAGAGTCATCAACTGATGAAAGCAAAAAAGAAGATGCACTAGCAGGTGCACAAAAAACCGTTCTTGAAACGAGTGATGAAGCAGGTAAGTCCACTGTAACCTTGTATTACAAGGGAGATACCTTGTTGTTACAAGAAAAAGTTGATGATTACGACGTCTCAAAAGTGCCTGGTGAGAACCCTCTTGAAACCATGAAAGAAGCCGTCGCTAAGAGCCAAGAAAAATTCAAAGATCTGATGGGCCATGGATTTGAACTAACATCAGAATACAAAGACGGAATCTTTTATATCCGCAATACCATTGATTACACAAAAATCGATTTTAATAAATTAAAAGAAATCGTCCCAGGCTTTAATCCGCTAGATGACAAAACAGTTAGTTATTCAGTAACGAAAGACAGTCTTATCAAGGGCGGAATGGTCGAAAAATAAACCAAATGGAGAGCAGCTCAGTTTGCTGCTCTCTTTTGTTTTGGTATGAATTCATGGGCATATTTTGGTAGAATAGGATTTAAGGAAAAGAGTATTTAAATGAGTGATATCTTTTTAGAGAGTGCAAATCATGATTTGCATTTGTATGAATAAAATCCTTAGTTGAGTGATTACAGTTAAGAAGTCCACTGACGAGTAGGAAGTATTGAGAAGATCAATCCAGTATACTTATGCACTGATCAAACGATTCATCTCTTTTGAAATTAAAGATGTAATAGAAGGGGTTGGAAGAAATACAATTAAATATAAAAAAGAGGCTGGGACAAAAGTCACAACCTCTCAATTGATTTTTGGATTGTCGAGCAAGACGCAGTGGTTGAGTGGGCTCTACTACGCTGATTTCATCAGCTTTTACAGCCCTACTCAACTGTGCGGAGGTGGGACGACGAAATCGAATTCTAACGAATTACCGATTTCTGTCCACTCTCTTTTGAGGTTAAGATGACCTCAATCTATCTGTGCCTGATGATGTATTGATCATGGTAAAACAAATCTTCGTGAGAAAGCAAGTCCTACTCATTTTTGAATGATCGTAGTTCTCAGATCTAATTTCCCAGACTTGGTCAAAGTTCTTCAGTGCTTCCATTCTGTCGGTGTAAAGCAATGATGACAGCACACGGTAAGTCTAGTACTTTTCAATTCTGCCTCGAACTGATGAGCATCCAAGGCTGAAAAAGGTTCATCCATAATAACTAATGGACTCTGGCGGTTTTTTTCTCGATTGAGGTACATGCGTTGTTGTTGTCCAGCTGACAGGGATTGAGGAGGTGTTGCTTCAAATTCCTCATCCTTAAACTCTGCGGGGAAAGTATTGAATAGCGTAACATTATTTTCATAACTAGAGATGAAGCTATGCTCTTGTTGCAAGATCAGGCCAAATCTCCCCCAAAGCTGATTTAGGGGAAGATCGTTCAGCAAGATCTCGCCTTGGAAATCCTCATCCGTACCATTTAAAATATTGAGCAGGCTACTCTTACCTGATCCGTTCTCTCCTATGAGGGCAATCTTATCTCCTTTGTGAATGGTGGCAAAAGAAATCTTCAATGTTGATTCCCCAAGTTGTTTAGAAAGATTTTTCAATGTGATCGTTTCAAAAGAATGCTGTGGTGCCTGAATTGAAGATGGATGTTTAACGATAGTTTGAAAGCTTTTAATTACAGGTTTTACCGACTCTAACATTTGCAGATCGTAAAGGATTTCTTGAATTGGTTCTGAGAAGGCTGTAATATAACCAAAACTTGCAACCACCTCAGGGATACCAATTTGATGATGATATAGAGAGTAAGCTAGATAGGAAAAGAGAATAAGGCTAATGAATTCAAAAGAAATACCCGTCAAGAGAATACCTGTAATTTTAGTCAAACCATACCCAAGATACTTATCCTGCAAATTTTTGAGAAAACTTCTTTGTTGCTCTATAAAATGAGGTAGAGTAAGTTTGTTAACTAGGTGATGTCCTCGGAATAGATCCTCCAAGGTCCGATAATAATCACCTTGCTTTTCAAGATAGGTTTGTCTACGCTTCGCAGTCAATTGACCAACGATCTTTGGAATTTGAATACTGATGGCTGTTGAAATCAGTAGGATCAGTGCCACTATAGGATTGATCGTTCTGGTAATAATGATGGTATAAATCAAAATTCGTAGAATCTGCTTAAAAAAACTCATCAGTGGAGGTAGATAATCTTTTTCCAGTGAATCAAGATCATTAGATTGATAAGAAATGTATTCTGCGACTGTTTTCTGCTTGAAATCATGGTGGGCAAGTCCTAAAAGAGATTGAAACCAATCGTTCTTTAGATTTGTCGAAAAGAGAATGGCCTGTTTCCAGTCAAGTCGCATTTGGATGTAGTTGCAAGTCAAGTAACCTATAACTGCGATACAATAACCTGACAAAGCTATTTGATAGTGGCCACGAATTAATTCTTGTGTAAAGTATGGAAGAAGAGCCGTACAAATATTGGACAGTCCACTAAAGAGAAAATTAAAGAAAAGATACCAGCGCAAAGGCTTAAGGTATTGAAACATAGACGAAACTCCTTGATAAAGCTATAACATAAAACTGATAATGACATAACAGCCCAGTTACATTAATGAGCAAATAGGGGCATTAGTTAGAAACTTTCATTTTTGTAAAATATAACTAAATTATAGCATATGATGAAGTCAGTTTATTAATTTGAAAGAAGTTTGTCCATGTATTTCTCAAAAAAATTTGATATTAGGATGATTCTGTAGGCGTGTTAATTTAAACAAAAGAATTGCTAGCGACAGAAGATGCTGCGAGTGGAACCTACTTGCCTCCAAGTAGTGGATCTGATCTATCGTGGAAGCAAACAACCTCTTTAGGATGGCAAAAACGTCAAGCCATTCTGAACAAAGTGAAGAATCCGAAAGTTGAAACATTAGAAGAAAAACTCTCAAAAATGTCACGTGCTGAACTGGAGGAAGAGTATGGAGATGTGATTCAAGCCTATAAAAGGTATACGAATATGGGGCAAGGTGATGCGATCCTTGCCAAATGGGATATGAACGATCTCAAATTGTTATGGAAGCGGTATAATGAAGTAAAGGATGATCACTTAGGATTATTACCTTCAGAATTAGCCAAGGTGGACCCGAAATTTAAGAAACGTATCGATGCAATGGATCAAGAAGCGTTAGAAGAGGCCTACCCAGAACTTAAAACATTGATCTCCATGGCTCATGTGAATCCATATGCACAACTATTTAAATCTGAAACAGAACGAGCTAATTATGATTACCTACTAGACCGCTATTTCCTTTTAGATAGTCAAAAAATGCTTAGTTGGCGAGATCCTGCTTTTCAAACTAAATATGATTATTATATAATTGAAGAAGGTATTGATCCTTTTACAGGCAAACCTGCTACACAGGAAGAAATCAATCGGGCAAAAAATATCAAAAAGGCGAGAACTGTTACTGAGAGCTTCCAACTGGCAAGTACCCTGTATACCTCTTATGTAGGATACAATCAGTACTACAATAAACCCTATACAACGTTCTCGGATGTATTTAGTAAGGTAAAAGGGAAGATTCCTGTCTTCAATAGGAAACCAGTAATTCCTGTTTTTTCAAATAGATATTCAAAAATAGATTTTACTCAAACTGACTTTGATGTTGAGTTAATAAGAGGTAGATTGAAAACTGATCCAGATACGGCTTTTTTCTGGTCAGGACGAACAGATGGCATTGGAGGAATGGATGTTGCGAAAAAAATAGCAAAAAATAAAGGAGGAGTTACATTAGAATCTACGATTGATGATACGAACATTGTAATGCCTGAATGGGATTTTAATACTCCTTCAAGTGTAACAGCTTGGGAGGAAGCTTCGAATGTTTACGCAGAGCAAGTATCTGGTGAAATAAGAGCTGTAGTTGGTAGCGAACTACGACCAGGAAATATTTGGGAAAACATCGAACTATCAAGATTGAAGGCCAATCCAAATGTTACTAAGGTTACAACAATAGATCCTAAAACAGGGGTAGAAAAAATTATATTCGAGAGGTAGAAATGAAAATTACAGGAACAAGATCAACAATTACTTTTGATTTAGAGAATGGTTTCCTCATAAAAGCACAAGGAGAATTGCTGATCAATAAAAAATTTGTTGTTTATAAAGATAGTATGACACAATGGGAGCCTCCTCATGAGAATCTTCCGATAACTCAAAGAGAAATAGAAAATATTATTAATACAGCTAAAAAAATGGAGAGCAATCAAACTATTCAATTAGACTTTGTATAATTATATTGTATTCTAAGAGAAATAAATCTCTATACAAGTGGTCAGGTTGTCTATCATGGGACCAAACTCCTAGGTGGAAGTGAAGAAGATGCTCAAACTGCAAACTTTATCGGGAACATCGTAGGAGGTTATGTGGCCTCCTCAGCAACCAGCAAGTTTAGTTTGAATCAACCTATTTTTTCAAATCGATATTCAAAAATAGATTTTACTCAAAACAGAAGACCATTATAAAACATTTTAAAAAAATAGAATAGAGGTTTGAAATCCTGAAAAATAGAATTCATTACATTACGAAACTTGAAATGCAAGATCGATTGCCTTTCAGTGGCTTTGTAGCAAATTTTGATGGGAAGCAGATCCAAAACAAAGAAGAACTATTTCGTTTTCTTGAAAAAAATGTCGGACTTCCTGATGCCAATAATTGGTCATCTATTACAGATTGGCTGACAGACTTATCATGGATAAAAGCTGAAGAATACAACTTTATTCTTGAAAATTATGATAGCTTCTTAAAAGATGACTTATCATCTAAAGACTTATTTTTAGAAATTTTGGAAGAAGATATTCTTCCTTGGTGGGAATGCGATGTTGAAAAGCATGTTGTTGGCAGTAAGGTCAAGAGTTTTCAAGTTTACATAGTAGAAAATTAAAAATAGGACAAAGTTTTAAGGAGCTACCTTAAGGTAACCACTTATGTTGGATATAATCAGTACTACAATAAACCCTATACAACGTTCTTGGATGTATATAGTAAGGTAAAAGGGAAGATTCCATTCTTCAATAGGAATCCAGTAATTCCTGAGGTTAACCTTAAGGTAGATATCAATGGTAAAACTATAACAGAAACCACAAAACCTTATGATCGCGAACATATTTTACGAAATATAGAAGAAAGCAGGCTTGCGAGGGAGAATTCAGGGTTTAAAGACTTTTCAACCACGAGGCTTCAGCCGGTAGTCAAGCCTCAGCCTGCACCTAAGAATTTAGATGTTGAGGGACCAGTAGTAAATAATATTCAATCTAAATATCCCGATTTGCAAACTTATGAATATAATTCATATACAAATCCTGGTCCACTAAATGATTTAAGAGGTCAGCCTAATGTTAATTTTTATGGGGGACGGTATGATGTTGAAGTTTTGAAGTCTCCCAAAATATTATATCGAGCTGGCGACCAAAGCAATCCGCTAGGGCAATGGTTTACAGAATCAGCCCCACATTCTGAGATAGAAGTTAGAATAAATACGGCAGTAAAACCAATTTGGACAGATCGTTCAGGAAACTACACTGGCAGTTCTCCTTTAAATACAGTTTACGAAATAAAAATACCAGCTGGCACAACAATATATAGAGGACCTGTTGCGAGTCAAGGAGGCATCTATCAAGGTGGTTTGGAATATGAACAAATTTTTATTGAAACTCCGTGGAAAATAGAAGGTGTAGAGGTTATTAGCTCAAAACCATTAAATTAGTGAGGAAAGAAATGAAACGAAAAGAATTATTAGATAATATCAAATTAATATTACCACTATTAAATCAATACAATGATGGGACAATTCATGTACAAATTTCATTTTTACAAGGATTAGAATGTGCATTGGAAAATGGTGACTCACTCCCTACAATAAGAGAAATTAAAGATATCCTTTATCCTCCAAGAGGAGGTCTATCAGACTTTTTTGTTTGGAAGAATGATTATTTGGAACGACTAAAAATTAATGAAGAAATTGAAGCCTACAATAATAGATTATGGGAGCTTTTAAATCAAATAGAAAACTTGGAATCATAGTAAATGCATCAAATTTTAAAATTAGAAGCATTTCATCAATCTCATACAAGAATTCCAAGCGAAAATGAAGCATCTGCTTTTGAAGATTTTTGGAAACCAGGAGGACAAACCTTCCCAGGAAATATGCCAGAAGGCATCATGAAAGATATTAGTACCCAAAGAGGAGAACACACATGGAACATAGTAAATTAAC
>JBKXCY010000026.1:0-13539 GCA_046994005.1 Streptococcus sp. | reverse complement strand
TGAGTGGGCTCTACTACGCTGATTTCATCAGCTTTTACAGCCCTACTCAACTGTCCCACTCTCTTTTTGTTTGTCTAGAAGGGGTTTGGTTGGTCGTTGCAACGGGTAAAAAGAATTGGTATACTAGTAGAAAGAAAAAAGGAGGATGCTGTGACCTTTCGAAAATTACGTCTATTAATGTCCAAATATGGATTTAGTATTTTGTTTATGGGCTTTGAACTATGGGCATCCTTTGCGGCCTTCTTCTGGCTTAATAGATGGTTCCCTCATTGGCTATCTGTTGCAGTCATTGGGCTCTTATATGTGTCGACAATCTTAGCTATTGTTAATCGAAATACCCCGCCTGAAAATAAGGTGACCTGGCTCTTAATTGCCGTCATTCCTGTCTTTGGATCGCTTTTATACCTCATGTTTGGCGAGCGGCGTTTGTCCAAAAAGGAAATGATCCAGCTGAAAAATATGGAGTCCATGAAGTTTCGAGAGGACAATAGTCATCAGTTGCGTAAGGAGCTCAAGCAAGAAAGCAAAGCGGTTTATGGCTTGGTCAAGTCGATTTTATCCATGGACCACAATGCGGATCTCTACAATGGGACAGCATCGACCTTTTACCCTCTAGGGGAGGAGATGTATGAGCAACTACTAGAGGATCTAAAAGCAGCGAAAAAATTTATCTTCATCGAGTTTTACATCATTGATGAGGGCTTGATGTGGAACAGTATCCTAGAGATTTTAGAGCAGAAAGTGAAAGATGGGGTTGAAGTCAAACTCCTTTATGACGATATCGGCTGTATGGCAACCTTGGCTGGGAACTATACCAAACGATTGCGAAAGATGGGGATTGATGCCCATAAGTTTAACAAGGTGATCCCCCGTCTAACAGTGGCATATAACAACCGAGACCACCGCAAGATTCTGGTCATTGATGGGCAGATCGGCTATACGGGTGGTGTCAATTTGGCAGACGAGTACATCAACCACATTGAGCGGTTTGGTCACTGGAAGGACAGTGCCATCCGTTTAGATGGACGAGCTGTTAAGGCCTTAACGCGACTCTTCCTCATGAACTGGTACATCAACCGTGGGGAAATCGAGGATTTTGACCGCTACCATATTGAAAATAAGGCGGTCGAAGGAGAAGGGCTCTACATTCCCTATGGGAGTGGACCAAAGCCGATTTACAAGTCGCAGGTCGGAAAGACGGTTTATCAAAATATGATCAACCAAGCGACGGATTACGTCTATATCACGACTCCTTACTTGATCATCGATTATGATTTGACAGAAGATATCCGCAATGCGGCCCTTCGTGGGGTGGATGTTCGCATCGTGACCCCGCATATTCCGGATAAAAAATTGATCCAAATTGTTACGCGTGGGGCTTACTTGGATCTGATGGATGCTGGTGTGAAAATCTATGAGTACACGCCTGGTTTTGTCCACAGTAAGCAAGTCCTGGCAGATGATGAAATGGCGGTTGTAGGGTCGATTAACTTTGATTACCGCAGTTTGGTCCATCACTATGAAAATGCTGTCTGGATGTATCGGACGCCTGCCTTGAAAAAGATTCGTGAGGACTTTGACCATATCTTTGAAGTGTCTCAAGAAATTACAGAGGATACCTTCCGCTTTACATGGCACAAAAGCTTAATCAAGGAAATTATGCAATTGTTCGCACCGATGTTGTAAATGTATAAAAACGAAAATCAGAGTCAGGAATCGAGATGCCTGACTCTTTTTCCATAGGACTATGTGGCAAGAGGCTGACATGGTCGGCAGAATTTGGTATACTAGAGAAGATAATGGGCTTTTTTCTAAAAGGAAAGAGCAGAGGAATAGCGAAGAAAAGGAAAAAGAATGAGCGAAAAAGAGCAAGAAATGACTTCGAAAAAGTTAGGGCTTCACGTGGGAGACAGTTTTCAGGATACACGTGAAATTCGCGAAGTGCTAGATAAATCAGTCTTTCGTGAAGAAGAGCCGACTCATAGCCAGCAGGCAGAAGTCTTGGAGGAGCCGGTTGCAATGGAGGCATCAGAGGAAATTAGTGATGCCAAGCCAGAAGCAGTAGCAGAACCTACACAAGAATTGGAACAGGAAGCGGAGCAAACGCTCAGTCGGATGAGTCGTCGTTCGCGTAAGGCGGGAGTTGAAGCGGCAAAAGCGGAAGCATCTAAGGTAGAAGAGAATACGGAAGAGCTAGAAGCAGATGTGGCAGTTGAGCCGATCCGTCGTCAATCCAAGCGTCCAGTGCCCCTAGCGATTCCTTTTGTGTTGAGTCTCTTGATTAGTTTACTGCATGTCGGGGTGCCATTTTTAACCCGTTTTGCAACCAATCAACAATCTCAAAACTTGTATGCTGGCTGGGCAATGACCAAGGGTCAAGTACCGTTTGGTGATTTTTACGGAACCAATGGTCTGCTCTATTATGCAATCAACTGGTTGGGAAGTTTAGCTGGTGGACATTGGATCTTGATGATCCTTCAAGCGATTGCCCTCTTCTTTGCGGGGACTTACCTCTATCGGGTTGTGCGCTTGCTGGTATCTGATAAAGATAGAGCGAAGAATGTCCAGTTACTCTTTTATTTCTTGGTGTTAGGCCTTGGTTTTGGAGGGACTTATGTGACTCTCTTTAGCCTTCCAATCCTATTTGCCAGCATGAATTTCATTTTGGCTTATTTGATTGGGCATCGTAAGGATGAAGGCTTTATCCTTTATGGTGCGATTGCAGCTGTGGCTTTCTTGATTGATCCGATGACCAGTGCCCTGTTTTATTTATTGGCCTTCCTTGGTTTAACAGCCTTTAATATCAGGCAGAAGAGATGGGCGCGTGGTTTTTATCAACTGTTGGCAGCTCTCCTTGGTTTTTCACTCGTCTTTTATCCAATTGGCTATATCACCGTTTTGAATCAGACTTTTGGTTATGCCATTAACCAAGTGACCTATGTCTTTAATGCCTTGAATTTTAGCAATGGACAGACCTTCAGTAATGCCATTTATTACGGATTGTTGGCGCTCGCCTTTGGTCTGGTCTCTGCCTTCTTGATGTCCTTTACGAAGCAAAATAGCAGTGCTCGCCGGATCTTCCGCTTTATGGGATGGGCAGGTAGCCTGGTAGTCCTTATCGTGTCGATTGGTCTTCCGGAACAAGGGGCTTACCAATTGTTACCGATGTTGCCATTTGTTCTTCCTTTGTTTGCGATTTGGTTCTCACGAGATGGGGAAGAAAACGATGGGATCGAGCGTCGTGGCCGTAAGAAGAAAAACAAGGAAGTTTGGGCTGCTTACTTTACGAGCCAAGTTTTCTTACCGCTAGTAGCCCTTGTCTATCTGTTGGCGAATCCAGTGGTTCAAGATGTCGTGCTTCAGTCTGGTCAATCGAGTGAACGGAGCGCTATTGCTAGCTACATTCATAACCATAGCAAGGCCAAAGATACCATCTATGCTTGGGATACGACAGCTATTCTCTATCAAGAAAGTGATCGTTTGGCAGCTTCTGCCTTATTGACTCCGACATCTTATCTGGGAATTAATGAAAATCGGACTAATGTGATCCAACAAATCGATCGGTCTGAACCCAAGTATATTGTGGTCAACAATCAGGTAGAGTTGACCTCCAATATGAAGGACTTGCTCAAAGAAAATTATCGTCTGGTTGAGAAGAAATACCGTCATTTCAAACTCTATCAACGCTCTTAAGAAAATCAATATCTTGTGTTTTAGAAAGTTTTTTAGAATTTTCACCACAAGATATTGATTTTTATTTTTGGAGTGGTATAATACAACTTGTATGTAAATAAATGAAGAGAGGCATGTTTGGTATGATCACCTTGAGAGAAGAAAAACTGAGAATGGCCCCGGATATTTTTGTTGAAAAACGAGATGGCCGTCGTGTTCAATTCGATGTTGAAAAAATTTATAAAGCCTTGTTGAAGGCGACAGAAGAAGTGACTTCTCTCACTCCCGTGATGGAAGCCAAACTAGAAGCCATTGTCGATCGTGTGATCGCAGAGATTTTGGAACGTTTTCCAAATGGCGTGAAGATCTATGAGATTCAAAATGTCGTCGAGCATGAATTGCTTCAAGCCAATGAATATGCGATTGCAGAGAGCTACATTACTTATCGCACCCAGCGGGATTTTGAGCGCTCAAAAGCGACGGATATCAACTTTACAATTGGCAAACTCCTCAATAAGGACCAAGCCGTCGTCAATGAAAACGCCAATAAGGACAGTGATGTCTTTAATACGCAACGGGACTTGACGGCAGGGATCGTTGGTAAGTCTATTGGTCTTAAAATGTTGCCCAAACACGTAGCCAATGCTCACCAAAAAGGGGACATCCACTACCATGATTTGGACTATAGCCCTTATACACCGATGACCAACTGCTGTTTGATCGATTTTGAAGGCATGCTCAGAAATGGCTTCAAAATCGGGAATGCAGAAGTCGAAAGTCCTAAGTCTATCCAAACTGCAACGGCACAAATCTCGCAGATTATTGCCAATGTGGCCTCTAGTCAGTATGGTGGCTGTTCAGCAGACCGGATCGATGAAGTCTTGGCCCCTTATGCAGAAAAGAACTACCAAAAACACTTAGCGGATGCCAAAGAGTGGGTACTTCCTGAAAAGCAAGAGGACTATGCTTGGAGTAAGACTCAAAAAGACATCTATGATGCCATGCAATCGCTAGAATATGAGATCAATACCCTCTTTACGTCAAATGGGCAAACTCCCTTTACTTCGCTTGGCTTTGGTCTTGGAACCAATCGCTTCGAGCGGGAAATCCAAAAGGCGATTTTGGAAATTAGAATCAAGGGACTTGGATCGGAACATCGGACCGCTATCTTTCCAAAACTGATCTTTACCCTCAAGCGGGGTCTCAACCTAGAACCTGGAACTCCTAACTATGATATCAAGCAATTGGCCTTGGAATGTGCCACTAAGCGCATGTATCCAGACGTTTTGTCTTATGACAAAATTGTCGAGTTGACAGGCTCCTTCAAGGTGCCGATGGGATGTCGCTCTTTCCTTCAAGGTTGGAAGGACGAGAATGGTGTGGAAGTTAATTCTGGCCGGATGAATCTAGGGGTTGTGACAGTCAATTTACCTCGGATTGCTTTGGAATCAGGCGGAGACAAGGAGAAGTTCTGGCAAATCTTTAATGAACGGATGAACATCGCTGAAGATGCCTTGGTTTACCGGGTGGAACGCACCAAAGAAGCGACACCAGCTAATGCACCGATTCTCTACCAATATGGGGCTTTCGGGAAACGCTTGGGCAAGTATGACCAGGTAGATCAGCTCTTCCGTCATCGCAGAGCGACCGTTTCTCTTGGCTATATCGGACTCTATGAAGTCGCAACCGTCTTTTATGGTCCAAATTGGGAACACAATCCAGAAGCCAAACAATTCACGATCGATATCATCAAGGATATGAAAGCACGTGTGGAAGACTGGTCTGACCAGTATGATTACCACTTCTCCATCTATTCGACCCCGTCAGAAAGCTTGACAGACCGCTTCTGTCGCCTAGATACGGAGAAATTTGGTAAGGTTCCAGATATCACAGACAAGGAATACTACACCAATAGTTTCCACTACGATGTTCGTAAGAACCCAACGCCATTTGAGAAGTTGGATTTTGAAAAAGTTTATCCTGAAGCTGGGGCGTCTGGTGGCTTTATCCACTATTGTGAATACCCTGTGCTCCAACAAAATCCAAAAGCCCTTGAAGCGGTTTGGGATTATGCCTATGACCGGGTCGGTTATCTAGGAACCAATACGCCGATTGACCGTTGTTACAAGTGTGATTTTGAAGGAGATTTCACACCAACTGAGCGCGGATTTGCTTGTCCAAACTGTGGTAATAGCGATCCGAAAACGGTCGATGTGGTCAAACGGACCTGTGGTTATCTAGGAAACCCTCAAGCTCGTCCGATGGTCAATGGCCGTCATAAGGAAATCGCTGCGCGTGTCAAACACATGAATGGATCCACTATCAAATCAGCTGGACACCAAGTGACAGATTAGAAAAAGGACATTATGGGAAAATACCAATTAGATGATAAGGGCAAGGCTCAGGTGCAACGATTCCACGAGAAGCATTCAACAGGTGGAGTCAATAAAAAAGACCGAGTAGCAAGCCTGAGAGAACAATTTTTAAAAAAGGCTAAGAAAAAATAGAAGTGAGAGTCCTCGCTTCATATTGAAGATGAAATTCTCTTTTGAGACTTTCCTTGGGTGGGTACGGACGTCAGCGAACTTCTACGAAGTTCCATGACTAATTATTGAGCCTAGGGTCTCAATAATTCCGGATGCCTGAAACTTGTTGGTTTCAGGCATTTTTCCCACGGCGGAAAGTCTCAGTAGATTCTTAAAAAAGTTTAATAAATAAGCGTCACTTTATTGATTCAGTATTTATTAACTTGTTTTATTAAAAATGATTGTTTATGTTGTGAAGTGAGAGTCCGCTCTCACTTTTCTCTTATGGGGAGGCAAGGATGAAATTACGTAGACCAACTCTAGCGGATAAAGAGGCCATTCTAAACATGATGGCAGAGTTCGAAGAGACCCAATCAGCTCATGACGGCGGCTTTTGGGATGCTGAGAATTTTGTTTATGAAGAGTGGTTGGAAAGTAATCAGAATCATGAAATGGGGATTAATTTGCCTGAAAATCGTGTTCCATCAATTCAGTTCGTATTGTTTGATAAATCAGGCCATGCTTTAGGTTTTTTGAATCTACGGCTGAGACTGAATGAGGGCTTGCTGAATTATGCTGGCCACATTGGCTACTCCATCCGTCCCTCTGAAAGAGGCAAGGGCTATGCTAAAGAGGTCCTCCGCCAAGGTCTACAAATTGCTAAGGAAAAGAATATCAAACGTGCTCTGGTGACATGTAGCACGGGAAATCCTGCCAGTCGAGCGGTCATCATAGCTAACGGTGGTGTTTATGAGGATGTTCGAAATGGAACGGAGCGGTATTGGATAGAGGTGGAGTAGAAGGATGACATGGAATACACCTAAACCAGGCGAGTGGAAGAGTGAAGAACTGAGTCAAGGGCGCATCATCGACTACAAGGCCTTTAACTTTGTGGATGGAGAAGGAGTGCGCAACTCCCTCTACGTAGCAGGGTGCATGTTTCACTGTGAGGGTTGTTACAATGTAGCGACCTGGTCTTTCAATGCAGGCATTCCCTATACCAAAGAGTTAGAAGAGCAGATCATGGAAGATCTTGCCCAACCCTATGTCCAAGGATTAACCTTGCTAGGGGGAGAGCCTTTTCTTAATACAGGTATTCTTTTACCCCTTGTAAAACGTATTCGGAAAGAATTGCCGGAAAAAGATATTTGGTCATGGACGGGCTACACTTGGGAAGAAATGATGTTAGAAACGCCTGATAAACTTGAGCTCTTGTCGCTGATTGATATCCTGGTCGATGGACGGTATGATAAAAGCAAGCGCAACCTCATGTTGCAGTTCCGTGGGTCTTCCAACCAGCGGATTATTGATGTTCAAAAATCATTGAAAGAAGGAAAGGTTGTCATCTGGGACAAGCTCAATGATGGCAAGGAAAGTTTTGAGCAGGTCAAGCGGGATGATCTTTTGTAGGATCTTCAAAAACCGGGTGTTTCACCCGGTTTTTTTGGATTCTCTGCATAAGTATACAAGGGATTTTGCTTGTTTTAGAAAGCGCTTACTTTCCGAATGTCCATAATGGACAAAAAAGTGATAATTAATGCATTTTTTGCTAAAAATATGTTACAATAAATATGATTAGGACTAATTGGAGGTATTTATGTCACAAAGGAGACGGAGTCGTCGTTCAGAGCATAAGTGGGGGCAATTGCGAATCGTTAATTCCATATTGCTTATTTTTTTGCTTATAACCGCGAGTTGGGCGACCTATACCATGTTGGCCAATAATATCTTGGCTTTTCGCTATGTTAATGTTCTCGTGATGGCACTACTAGCTGTTCTCTTGCTCTTGTCAGCTTGGTTTGTGATCAAAAATCAGGCCAAAAGGACAACTTTGGTCCTGCTTCTTGTCGGCTTATTGGCTAGTTCAGGAGTTTTGTTTGCTAGTCAACAGCTACTAAATCTGACCAGTAATGTCAATGGCCATTCTAACTATACAGAGTTTGAGATGGCTGTCTATGTCAAGAAAGACAGTGACATCAAAGACATCAAAGAAATCAAGGAAGTGGTGGCACCAAAGGGCAACAATAATGAAGCCAATCTCACGGCCCTCTTGGACAATATCAAAAAGACCAAGGGTCAGGAAATTTCTGTAGTGGATGCACCGACTTATCTAGGTGCCTATAAGAGCCTGCAAGAAGGGAATGCTTCTGCCATGGTGCTCAACAGTACCTTTGAAGATACTATCGCTGCTGAAGATGCCGACTATGCGAAGAAGTTGAAGAAAATCTATTCCTACAAAATTCGAAAAGAAGTGGCAGCGACGAGCAAGGTGTCTGCCAATGCGGATGTCTTTAACATTTATGTCAGCGGGATCGATACCTATGGCCCAGTAACTTCGGTTTCTCGATCAGATGTCAATATCATCATGACCGTCAATCGGAAGACCAAGCAAGTTCTGTTGACAACGACGCCGCGGGATGCCTATGTACCGATTGCAGATGGTGGTAACAACCAAAATGATAAGTTGACCCATGCGGGGATCTACGGTGTGGATGCTTCCATTCATACCCTTGAGAATCTCTATGATATCAAGCTCAACTACTATGTTCGTCTCAATTTCACGTCCTTCCTCAAGTTGATTGACCTTCTAGGGGGGATCGATGTGGAAAATGACCAAGAATTCACGAGCTTGCACGGGAAGTTCCATTTCCCAGTAGGAAAGGTCCATTTGAATTCAGAGCAAGCGCTTGGTTTTGTCCGAGAACGCTACTCTCTTCAAGGTGGTGACAATGACCGTGGGAAAAACCAAGAAAAAGTCATTGCGGCCATTATCAAAAAGTTGACCTCAACTAAGGTCTTAAGCAACTACAACGAGATTATCGGAAACCTCCAAGATTCTGTCCAAACCAATATGCAGTTGCCAACTATGATGAACTTGATCAATACCCAGCTAGAAACAGGTGGTTCTTATGAGGTGACTTCACAAGCGATCACCGGTCAAGGGCGAAATGATTTGCCATCTTATGCCATGCCTGGTTACAACCTCTATGTCATGGAGTTGGATCAAGCGAGCTTGACCAAGGCTAAGGAAACCATTCAAAAAGTAATGGAAGGAAAAGAAAAATGATTGATATCCACTCGCACATCGTCTTTGATGTGGATGATGGACCAAAGACAAGAGAAGATACGCGTGCCTTATTGGAAGAAAGCTATCGCCAAGGGGTACGGACCATTATCTCCACTTCTCATCGTCGCAAGGGGATGTTTGAAACTCCCGAAGAAAAGATTTCTGAAAATTTTCAAGAAGTGAAAAAAATTGCGGCAGAGGTCGCGCCAGATTTGACGATTCATTACGGGGCAGAGATCTACTTTACCAATGATGTCTTGAAAAAACTGGAAGAAAAGATCATTCCACGTTTGGCAGAGACGCGCTTTGCGCTGATTGAATTCAGCATGGGAACACCTTATAAGGAGATCCATACGGCCTTGGACCGTTTGCTCCATCTAGGTGTGACACCGGTGGTGGCCCATATTGAGCGCTACAAGTGCTTGGAGAAAAATGAGGAGCGCGTGCAAGAGATGATTGACATGGGCTGCTACATGCAGATCAATAGTTCCAGTGTTCTCAAGCCTCGCCTCTTTGGGGATGAACAAAAACAACTCAAAAAACGAGCTCGGTACTTCTTAGAAAAAGACTTGGTGCACTTTGTTGCCAGTGATATGCACAATGTGGATAAACGACCGCCTTATATGGCAGAAGCCTATCGCTTGATCAAGGAAGAATACGGAGAACAACGAGCACAAGCTCTCTTTGTCAGCAATCAAGAACTCTTGTTAGCGGATGAATTAATCTAACCAGGAAACAGGTGGAGAGATCCACATGAAGGAGTAATTAGGAAATGAACAATCAAGAAAATCAAGCAGTGGAAATTGATGTTTTCGCTATGCTGAAGACCCTATGGAAACGCAAGTTTTCGATCGTTTTGGTCGCTCTTGTCTTTGCCATTGCAGCATTTGGCTACAGTGCCTTTTTAGCCAAGAAAGAATACCAAAGTACTAGCCGGATCTACGTGGTCAGTCGTCAAAACCAAGACAACAATGCCTTGACAAACTCTGATTTGCAGGCGGGTTCTTACTTGGTTAAGGACTACCGTGAGATCATTCTTTCTCAAAATGTCTTGACGCAAGCCATCGAAGAATTGAAACTCGATATGACACCAGCTGAGTTGTCGAAAAAGATCAGTGTATCCGTTCCAACAGATACTCGTATCCTTTCGATCACGGCTAAGGACGGAGATCCAAAAGAAGCGGCTCGTATTGCCAATGGTCTTCGAAATGTAGCAGCTGAAAAGATCATTGCTGTGACCAAGGTGTCAGATGTTACGACCTTGGATGAAGCAGAAGTGCCTCAATCACCTTCTTCACCAAATATCCGACGCAATGTCCTTCTTGGTTTTATTGCTGGAGCTGGTCTCATGGTGGTTCTCATGGCCGTAGTAGAAGTCTTGGACGATCGTGTTAAGAGACCAGAAGATATCGAAGAGTTGATGGGCTTAACCTTACTTGGTATTGTGCCAGATATTAAGAAACTGTAGACTGGGGATCGCATGAATACGTTAGAAATTTCAAAAAATAAATTGCAAGAAGTTCGGAAGGCAGAAGAGTACTTCAATGCCCTGGCGACGAATATCCAATTGAGTGGGGTGGACTTAAAAGTCATCGCTATCTCATCTGTTCAAGAAAATGAAGGGAAATCAACCACTTCAACCAACTTGGCCGTTGCCTTTGCGCGTGCGGGTTACAAGACCCTCTTGGTCGACTGTGACATCCGGAACTCTGTCATGACAGGGATTTTCCGTAGCCGTACTAAGATCCAAGGCTTGACCGACTTCTTATCTGGTCGTAGTCAATTGGACCAAATCTTATATGCGACTGATTTTCCAAACTTGGATATTATCGAGTCTGGACAGGTAGCGCCAAACCCAACAGGTCTCTTGCAAAGCAAGAACTTCACTGTGATGATGGATGCCCTGCGTGAACATTTTGATTACATCATTGTCGATACACCTCCAATCGGGGTCGTAATCGATGCGGCCATTATCGCCCAACGCTGTGATGGAACTGTCTTGATCACAGAATCTGGTGCCAATGGACGCAAGGCTGTCCAAAAGGCTAAGGACCAATTAGAACAAACAGGCACACCTTTCTTGGGAGTAGTGCTCAATAAATTTAACATTAAAGCTGCTGAGTATGGTTCATATGGTGGGTATGGATCTTACGGAGAGTACGGGAAAAAGTAAAGAATAGGATTGAGGGAAAATGGGAGAAGAAAGAATCGAACTGGAAAAACTAAATATTGTTCTCTTTCAAAGTTTGGCTGTCCTATTTTCAGCTTACATTGTGAGCCTTTTTAAGGATGCAGAATACACGTCACAGACGATCGCCATTCTCTATCTCTTGCATTTTGTAGCCTTTTACATTAGCAATATTGCCTATCGTTTTTATAGTAGAGGCTATCTAGATGAGCTCTTTCAGGTCTTGAAATACAATGTTTTTTTCGCTGTTGGGATCACCTTTACCTCTTTTATGCTCGATGGGGTCTTTTCCATCTCTCGTCGGGGGATGATTTACTTCTTTCTTTTCAATACGTTTTCCGTCTATATCATGGATCTCTTGCTCAAGAGATACCGAAAGTCTGTTTCACCACGGCGGAAGAGTTCGCGAAAGATTTTCTTGATCACAGCGACCAGTCGGATGGAAAAGGTATTTGATATTCTGCATTCGCCCAGCCTCTATCATGGGGAACTAATCGGTGTCACCGTCATGGACGATACGGATTTTACTCACTCAGGCGTAAGGGTGGTGCAGCCGGATCAAATGATGAACTTTGTGACCAAGGAAGTGGTAGATGAAGTGTTTATCAATCTGCCAAGTGAGGACTACAATATTAGTGACTTCGTCTCGGAGTTTGAGAGTATGGGGATCGATGTATCGGTTAATCTCAATGCCTTTAACTTCGCTTCCTTAGGCAATAAACGGGTTCGAGAAGTCGGGGGACTAAGTGTCGTCACTTTCTCAACCAATTTCTACAAACCGAGCCACGTATTTGCTAAGCGTCTCTTAGACATTGCAGGAGCCCTCTTTGGTCTCTTGATTTGTGGACTAGTGAGTATCGTTTTGGTCCCTCTGATCCGTAAAGATGGCGGACCTGCTTTCTTTGTACAGAAGCGGGTCGGAAAGAACGGACGGTATTTTAACTTTTATAAATTCCGCTCTATGCGCGTGGATGCCGAAGAGATTAAAAAAGATCTCATGGCGCAAAACACCATGACAGGTGGGATGTTTAAAATGGAAAACGATCCACGGGTAACCCCAATTGGACGCTTTATCCGTAAGACCAGTCTGGATGAATTGCCACAATTTTACAATGTTCTGATCGGTGATATGAGTCTAGTCGGAACTCGTCCTCCAACGGTAGACGAATACCAAGACTATACGCCAGCCCAAAAACGCCGACTCAGTTTCAAGCCAGGGATTACAGGCCTTTGGCAAGTGAGCGGACGTAGTGAGATTACAGACTTTGACGAAGTGGTCAAACTGGACGTTGCGTACATGGATGGTTGGACGATCTGGAGAGATATTCAGATCCTGCTCAAAACCGTGAAGGTTGTACTTAGAAAAGAAGGAGCGAAGTAGGAAACTGCCTACTTCGTCCTTTCCATGTTAGGAGAAAAATGAAACGATCAATTTACATCGTTGGATCCAAAGGTATTCCAGCAAAATATGGTGGTTTTGAGACCTTTGTTGAGAAATTGACAGAGTTCCAACAAGACAAAAATATCCAATATTATGTAGCCTGTATGCGGGAGAATTCAGCTAAATCAGGAATTACTGCAGATACTTTCGAGCATAATGGAGCAATCTGTTACAACATTGATGTCCCTAATATCGGTCCTGCGCGTGCCATTGCGTATGATATCGCAGCACTTAATAAGGCCATTGAAATCGCAAAGGTAAATAAGGATCAAGCTCCGATCTTTTATGTCCTAGCATGCCGAATTGGACCTTTCATTTCAAGAATTAAAAAGAAAATCAAGGCGATCGATGGGACACTCATGGTCAATCCAGATGGTCATGAATGGCTTCGCGCGAAATGGAGTCTTCCAGTCCGTAAGTACTGGAAGTTTTCTGAGCAACTGATGGTTAAACATGCTGATCTGCTGATCTGTGATAGCAAGAATATCGAGGCTTATATTCAGAAGGATTACGCTAAGTATCAGCCACAAACGACCTATATCGCCTATGGAACGGATACAAGCAAGTCTCTCCTGAGTAAAGAAGACGAGAAGGTACGGACCTGGTATGCGGACAAGCAAGTCTCAGAAGGAGACTACTATCTGGT
>JBKXCY010000025.1:0-13592 GCA_046994005.1 Streptococcus sp. | reverse complement strand
TCTATTGACTTTAACTATGAAATTCTAACCCTTCCATAACATACCATATAGGAGAAATCATGAAAGAAATTCTATTTTCAAGCTTTTACCAAGCTTATCAAAAAGGAGACTTACACGTTCTTGATGTACGCGAGCAGGAAGAGTATGATGCCCTTCACTTAGATGGAGTTCGTCTTCTTCCCCTATCTGAGTTAGCAGATCGCTACCAAGAACTAGAGTTGGATCACCCCTATTATGTCATCTGCAAGTCTGGTCGACGCTCAGCGCGCGCTTGCCAATTTTTGGAAGAGCAAGGCTACGATGTGACCAACGTCCAAGGTGGCATGGATGCATTTGAATCCTAAAAAACGACCTCTGAAAAGAGGTCGTTTTCTTTACTAATTTCTAAAAATGAGTAGAATTTGTATGTTTTTCAAAAGATATTACAGGGATTTTCCAGTCTTTCATTGAAAATGGTTCAGAAATTTTGTATAATACCCTAGTATAAACAATAGTTAAGGAGATTCATTATGTCAAAACAAGATTGGCTGGATTATTTCGAAGCCGTAAATGGTCGTTCTGCTAGTGCAGAAGAAATTGCTCAAGCACTGGCTGCAGGAGAATTTCAAGAAGAAGTAGTGGTTCCAGAAACCCCACAAGCCCCAGAATTTGTCGCAGCACCAACTGCACCTGTGGAAGAACCAGTTGCTGCTCCACAAGCCCCAGAGTTTGTTGCAGCGCCAGCAGCTCCTCAAGCTCCAGAGTTTGTCGCAGCACCAACTGCACCTGTTGAAGAACCAGTAGCAGCTCCAGTTCAAGAACCGGCCCCTCAAGCTGCTCCAGCGAATGGACCTGCTTTCCAACAAGCTCCACAACAAGCCTACCAACAACCTACTCAAGCAGCTTATCAACAAGCTCCTTACCAAGGTCAACCAGGGCAACCTTATCCTGCCCAACCAAGTCAATTTGGTGTAGCCGTTGGTGGTTACTGGAATTGGTTCCTTTCAGCTTTGAAACGTCCAACTGCTGTAGAAAATCCAAAAGCTCTTAACGGAATTTTACAGTATGTCTTGACTGCTTTTGTCTTGACCCTATCAACTTTCTTCACAGCTAGTGGAGCTACAGGTGGTTATGGAATGGATTTCCGTGCCTTTATGTTGACATTGATTTCCCTATTCTTTAGCCTTTACGCCTTCCAAGTAGCTGGATTCTTTGTTCGTCGTGTGGTTCTTCAAGATAAGGAATACAGTTACGGTCGTTCATTTGAAGAGTTTGGACGTTTGTCTGTTTACACTTTGCCACTTGCCCTTCTTGCTTTCTTAGTAGGTCTTGTAAAAGTTTATGAATTTTATGGCTTTGTAAACTTCCTTATTTTCTTCTTGTTCTTTGTTGGAACATGCTATGTCGTTCATCAAGGATTGAACAAGACAAGCTTTAAAGCAGATAAATTCTTGCTTCTAGTAGCATCATCTGTTGTCTTGCTTCTCATTGCCATCTTTGTCATTTATGTGAATGCTCGTATTTTAGAACAAGTAGCTATTGGATTTATTCCAAGTGCTCCAAATTTCTCTAACTTTGGATTCTAACAATATCACAAAACGGAAGGTGGGGGAACCCACTTTCCCTATTTTATAATGAGGGAGAAGAGATCCATGCAAAAGAAATGGGTTGAATTATTTGAAAAAGTGATCGGTCGCAAACCGTCACCAGAAGAGTTTATGGCTGGGAAAGCTTGTGGATTTGATTTGAAACAAATTCAGTCTATCGCAGGAAATGCACCAGCAGAGGAAGTCGCTCCTGTTGAGGAACCAGTGGTTGAACCAGTTGAAGAAGTGAAGAATGTCGATCCACTTCTAGCAGCTCGTCAGGCTTGGTTGCAACATTTTGAAGAAACCTATGGACGCAAGCCAAGTGCAGAAGAATTTACCGCGGCTAAAAGTCAAAACTTTGAGTTTTTTGTAGGATCTGTGCCTGAAGCAGAATTTGCGAACCCAGATTCAACAGAAGTAACACAGGAATATGTGCCTCAACAGCCGACTCAAGAGTATACGGCTCCACTTGCTGCTGAGCAAACGCAGGTCTTTGCTGGTCCAAATGTCACAGAAGCAGGTCCAGCTCAGAAAAAACAAAAGACCCCTAAAACGAAGGGTGGAAAGAAACTTTCCAAGAAGAAAATTGGGATTATTTCTGCTATCGCAGTCCTTGTGATCGCTTTGGTGGCAGCCTTCTTTTACTTCCAGTCTACAACACGTGTCGAAGTGACTGCAGATAAATTCATTAAGGCAGTGGACTCCAAAGATTATCGCGAAGCAGCAGACCTGCTTTCAACCGATAACGATAAATGGACAAAGGATGAAGCCGAAAGCTTTATCACCAGCATGGAAGATCAAGGGGTCGATATCGGCACAGAGTTGAACAAGATCATCGATAATGGTGGAGAAGGTAGCTATACGGATAAATCTGGAAACAAGATCTTTGGTTTGGAAAAAGCGGACAAGAAATTTGGGATCTTCCAAGAATACCGTGTGGCCAGCTATCCAGTGCAAGTCAAGGTCAAGACCAATTTGGACCAAGCCAAACTAAAAGTAGCTGCCAATAAAACGGTAACCTTGAAGAAAGATGCAGTGACAGATCTTGGTTCTTTCCATTACAATACAAAAGAAATGGAATTGACTGCTAAAACAGAAGTCGGAAATGTCACTTCTAAGATCCATCTCAATCCTAAAAAAGCAACGAAGAATAACTTAGAATTGCAATTGAATTCTGAAAAACGGAATTTAGAAGTTGAGTTCCCAGATGGAGTTGAAAACCCAACGGATGTGAAGGTTGTGGTCAACGGTAAAGAAGTCGGAACGAGCACGACCTTTGAAGTAGACAGCATCCCTTATCAAGAAATTGAAGTGCATGCCGTCTTCAATATGAATGGGGAAACCTACACAACTGAAAAGGCTAAGGTGACGATTGAAGAGGGTGAAAACGATCCGATCGAACTCAAACTAGCCAAAGATACTTTAAAACGCATCAAGAGTGCTCAAGATGCTAAGAAAGCGCAAGCAGCCAAAGAAGAACAAAATCGGACCTTGGCAGAAGAGTTCTTGAAAGAGTACCGCGACGCTGTCTTTAGCTCAGTTTCAAATCGAAATAACACTTACTCTAAATACTATGACACACAAAGTCAAGCCTACAAAGACATGGTAGAATTCACAACTGGTGATGGTGTTCGAAAGGCTAAAATTGACTACTATACTCCCGGAGCTTTGGATATTCAAAGTGTCACTGAAGAAAATGGTGTGGTAACCATCAAGACTTATGAAGACTTTACCGTGCATTATACAGATAGCCACCCAGATTCACAAAACCGCAAGTACAAGACCTACACCTTGAAAAAAGTAGGTGCAAGTTATGTGATTACAGATATTGTCGTAACAAAAGAATCATAGGAGAATTCCCATGAAAGCAAGATTTTCCAAATTAACCTTGGTGACAGTTGCCTTGTTAACCCTGACAGCTTGCTCCCAATCTCAATCCACTAGTTCTAAATCTTCTGCAAAAGAAGAAACCAAGCAAACGAAAACCAAGTCTTCCAAAGAAATGTCTTCAGCAAAGAATCCATCAAAAGAGACTGGCAAAGAAGAGTCGTCAAAAGCTGGTAAGTCAGATGTGAAAGTGGACTCTGGTGTCAGCTACAATGGTTCTTACTATAGTGTTAAAGGAAAATATGGTGAGGTGATGATCGCCAACAAACATTATCCTTTGGCGCCGGACTTTAATCCAGGTGAAGATCCTGAAGCTGTTTCAGCCCTTCATGAATTGATTGCAGCCATGCAGGCAGAAGGTTATCCGATCAGTGACCAATATAGTGGTTTTCGTAGCTACGATACCCAAGTTGGACTCTATCAAAACTATGTCAATCAAGATGGTCAGGAAGCCGCAGATCGTTATTCCGCAAGACCGGGCTATAGTGAACACCAAACTGGTTTGACCTTTGATTTGATCGATACCAGTGGTAATTTGGTAACCGAACCTGGACCAAGTAAGTGGTTGCTCAAGAATGCTGCTAAATATGGCTTTGTGGTTCGTTACCAAGAAGGAAAAGAAAAAGTAACAGGCTACATGCCAGAAAGCTGGCATCTCCGCTATATCGGAAAAGAAGCACAAGATATCGCGGACTCAGGCTTGAGTCTGGAAGAATACTATGGCTTCACTGGTGGCGATTACGTTGATAAATAAGAAAAGGCTGGGATTTTAATCCCAACCTTTTTTATTGTATTGTTTTTAGAAATGCATCTAGCTCTTTTTGATTCTTGAGAGTGATGAATTTATCGGGATAGGTAGAACGGATATTTCGATACCTTTCTTTGGCATTCCTAGTTCGACCGTCCCAAAGGATCCAACGGATGAAATCCCAGTCGAAGCGTTCAGAGCAACCTGCTGCCATACTCTCACGGACCCGACCTTTATAACGACGGTATCGTTTCCAGGCTCTAAAGAGGCAGTTCCAACGAGAGAAGTTGAGAAAGATAATGTGATCGGCTTGCTCCATTCTTTCCTCATAGCAACACCATGAATAATTTCCATCAATGACCCAGTCTTTATGTTGGCTAAGAAACTGTTTCATCTGTCCCTCCATCCAATCCCGGTCACTGTCTATCCATCCCGGTTGAAATTGAAGGGTATCCATGTGGAGCTTGGGGATGGAGTAGTAGCGAGCTAAGGTTTCAGCCAAAGTTGACTTGCCAGAACCTGAATAGCCGATAATAACAATTTTCATAAGCACCTCTCAAAAATTTAGGAACAAAAAAAGCTCCGGAGAGCTTGATTTTTATGCTGTTCTTGATTAACCAAGTTTCGCTGCAAGACGTGCTTTATCACGGCTAGCTTTGTTCTTGTGGATCAAACCTTTAGTTTCTGCTTTATCGATAGCTGAGCTAGCAGCGCGGTAAAGTTCTTCAGATGGGTTTGCTTCAAAAGCTTTGATTGCAGTACGCATAGCTGATTTTTGAGCTGAGTTTTTTTCGTTTTGTTTAACGTTCAATTCAGCGCGTTTGATAGCTGATTTAATGTTTGCCAAGTTATTCACCTCCATTGATAATCTAACTATCTCATTATATATGAAAAGTTAAGATTTGACAAGCCTAAAATAGCTTTTCCTTAAAAAAGTACCGGTAAAAGGCCATTTTCTCTAGCGTTTGAGATAAATTTCGTCGATTTCATGGTTGGTTGCCTTATGGAGAATCAGATCAGCCCGGTTACGGGTTGGTTGAATGTAATGTTGCAAGTTGACTAAATTAATGGATTCCCAGACCTGATGGGCCATGCTTAAAACTTCTTCTAGGGGTTGCTCTGTAAATCGATAGTAGTAGTTATTGGGATCATTCTGAGCTAATGCCAGGAGTTTTTGGAAACGATCGATATACCAAGTCTCGATATCGTCAACCGCGGCATCCACATAGATTGAAAAATCAAAGAAATCGGTCATATAGAGACTGTCATTTTGCGGATTTTGAAAGACATTGATTCCTTCTACAATGACAAAATCAGCCGGTAAAATCGTTTGCTTCTCATCTGGGACAATATCGTAAATTTCGTGGGAATAGACAGGGATTTCTACACTCTTGTTGTTTTTGATTTGATTGAGAAAATCAAGAAGCAATTCCATGTCATAGCTTTCAGGAAATCCTTTTCGATTGAGGAGCTCTTGTTCTTTTAAGATAGCATTTGGATAGAGAAAGCCATCTGTTGTCACCAATTCTACGGTCGAGCCTTCGAAGGTCCGCGAAAGTAGGATTTGGAGAAGACGACTAGTAGTCGATTTCCCAACAGCGACACTCCCAGAAACCCCAATGATAAAGGGTTGGCGTTCACTGGTTTTTTGAAGAAAAATCCCTTTTGAGAAGGCCAAATCTTCTTTGGAACGCTTGTAGATTCCGATCAAGTTTGTCAAAGGCAGGTAGACGTCACGCACATCCTGGAGGTTGATGCGGTCGTTAAAACTTTTAATAGAATTTAGCTCTGTTTGAGAGAGAGGCGGGGTGGTTTTGCGATGCAAATTTTGCCAGGTTTCCCGATTGATTTTTTCAAAATGTAGAAATTCTTTGTCCATATGTCACTCCTATTTGTAGTCTTTAGTATACCAATTTTTAGAGGTCGTGTAAACGATTTAAAAAAAGAATGAATTATGATAAAATAACCTTATGAGTAAAATGTATTTCGATATAAACCCAGATGCAGCCCATGATATTCATGATCTGGCTGTTGTTTTATTGGGACAAAAGATGAATTTCTATACAGATGCGGGCGTCTTTAGTAAAAAAATGATAGATTATGGAAGTCAGGTGCTCTTATCAACCCTGGATTTCCAAGGAGGGGAAAGCGTTCTTGATGTCGGTTGTGGCTATGGTCCAATTGGCCTTTCTCTAGCTAAAGCACAGGGAGTCGCCGTGACCATGGTGGATGTCAATGAGCGGGCGCTAGACTTGGCTAAGAAAAATGCCAGCCGAAATGGCGTGGAAGCTCAGATCTTTTCTTCGGATGTCTATGAAGCGGTTGAAGGGGTTTTTGACCATGTTATCAGTAATCCGCCAATCCGAGCTGGTAAAAAAGTGGTTCACCAGGTGATCACCGGTAGTTTTGATCATTTGAAGCCAGGTGGAGACTTGACCATTGTCATTCAGAAAAAGCAAGGGGCTCCAAGTGCTAAGGCCAAGATGGAAGAGACGTTTGGCAATTGTGAGACAGTAAAAAAAGACAAAGGCTATTATATTTTAAGAAGTGAGAAAGAATCATGAGAGCTGTAGATATCATTCAGAAAAAAAGAGATGGTCTTGCCTTAAACAAAGAAGAAATTGAATGGCTGATTGAGGGATATGTGGCTGGAACAGTTCCAGATTACCAAATGTCCGCTTTTGCTATGGCCGTTTATTTTAGAGGGATGACGACAGAAGAAATCTCCCATATGACCATGAAGATGGTCCAAACAGGGCAACAGTTTGATTTGTCAGCTATTCCAGGAATCAAGGTGGACAAACATTCAACTGGTGGTGTGGGAGACAAGGTGACCTTGGTCTTGGTGCCTCTGGTTGCAAGTTTCGGAGTACCAGTTGCTAAAATGAGCGGTCGTGGCTTAGGCCACACAGGTGGAACCATCGATAAGTTGGAATCCATTAAAGGCTTCCAGATTGAACGGACCCAAGAGGAATTTATCCAGCAGGTGCAGGAGATCGGTTTATCGGTCATTGGGCAATCCGACCAACTCGTAAAAGCAGACAAACTCTTGTATGCTCTGCGTGATGTGACAGCGACAGTGGATACCATTCCTTTGATTGCTAGCTCCGTCATGAGTAAGAAAATTGCTGCTGGTGCAGATGCCATTCTTTTGGACGTGACGGTAGGCGAGGGTGCCTTCATGAAGAATATTGAGGATGCTCGTCGCTTAGCACGTACCATGGTGGATCTTGGAAATGCAGTGGGTCGGAAAACCATCGCTGTTATTACAGATATGAGCCAACCATTGGGAACCAGCATTGGTAATCGTTTAGAGATTTTGGAAGCCCTGGATATTCTGAAAGGACAGGGGCGCGCTGATGTCACAGAGTTTATTTGTGAATTAGCGCAAATCATGTTGAAATTGGCCAATGTAGATCAATCGATTGAAGCCATCCATGAACACTTGAACAATGGTCAGGCTTTAGCGAAGTTTGAAGAAATGGTTGTGGCTCAAGGTGGAGACTTAGAAGATTTGCATCGTCCTGTTAAAGTGGATCAGGTCCTTGAAGTAACAGCGGATCAAGATGGCGTCATTGCTGCTTTACCTGCCATGGAGTTTGGCTTGTTTGCAATGCGATTGGGTGCTGGCCGTGCTGTCAAATCGGATCCCCTCGATTACGAAACAGGAATTGTGTTTGACAAAAAAGTGGGAGAGCGCGTCAAAAAAGGGGAACGCATTGCCCGTATTTTCATGAATGAAAAAAATTCACAAGAAAGAGTTACAGAATTCAAAAAAAATGTTAAAATACTAGAAAGGGCTGAAAGCGTTAAAGAAATTATTGAAATAATATCTTAAGCAGCTCAGGAGATTGTATGAAGTTAAATAAATATATCGATCACACTCTTTTAAAACCAGATGCACAACAAGAACAGATCGAAAAGCTGATCGAAGAAGCTAAGGCTTATGATTTTGCGAGTGTCTGTGTGAACCCGACATGGGTAAATTTTGCGGCTGAGGGCTTGCGTGATTCAGACGTTAAAGTTTGTACCGTCATTGGTTTTCCTTTAGGAGCAAATACACCATTTGTCAAAGCGTGTGAAACAAAAAATGCGATTCAAAACGGTGCCGATGAGATTGACATGGTCATTAATATCGGGGCTCTTAAGTCTAAGAATTTAGCACTAGTTGAGGAAGATATCCAAGCTGTAGTTGAAGCGAGCGGTGATAAGCTCGTCAAAGTCATCATTGAGACTTGTCTCTTAACAGATGATGAAAAGATCGTTGCTTGCCAAATTGCTAAGTTAGCTGGCGCAGACTTTGTGAAGACTTCAACTGGCTTCTCAACTGGAGGAGCAACGGTAGAAGATGTAGCCTTAATGCGTCAAACAGTTGGACCTGACATGGGTGTCAAAGCTTCTGGTGGTGCTCGTTCTTATGAAGATGCTCTTGCTTTTATCGAAGCTGGTGCGACCCGTATCGGGACTTCTTCTGGTGTAGCCATCATGGAAGGAAAGGTGGCTCATGGCGACTACTGAGTTGATTGACTTAGCAGTTGAAGTGAGTAAACAAGCCTATGTGCCTTACTCTCATTTCCCAATTGGAGCTGTACTGCTAACGAAGGATGGAGAAATCTATACAGGGGTCAATATCGAAAATGCCAGTTTTGGTTTAACCAACTGTGGAGAACGGACAGCCATTTTTAAAGCTGTTTCTGAAGGAGCTCGCGATTTCAAAGAGCTCATTATCTACGGGCAAACAGAAAAGCCCATCTCTCCATGTGGTGCTTGTCGCCAGGTCATGGCTGAATTTTTTGAGCCAGACCTTCCTGTAACCTTAGTATCTAAAGATAAATCGACGGTCGTGATGACGGTCAAGGAATTACTTCCATATTCCTTTACAGACCTGACTTAATAGGTCTGTGAGGCGGTCTTTTGACCCTTTCAATACTTCGCAACAATGTTGCACAATAATTTAGGAGGTTCAGTAATGAACAAGAAACAATGGCTAGGCCTTGGTCTAGTAACTGTCGCTGCTATCGGACTTGCAGCATGTGGAAATCGTGCGTCGAAAAAAGATAGCGCTAACTCAGAATCTAAAACAGATTTGAAAGCTGCTATCATTACCGATACTGGTGGTGTGGATGACAAATCATTCAACCAATCTGCTTGGGAAGGTTTGCAAGCTTGGGGTAAAGAAAACGGTCTTTCTAAAGGGAACGGATTTGACTACTTCCAATCAACAGATGAATCTCAATATGCGACAAACCTTGATGAAGCTGTTTCTAACGACTACAAATTGATCTTTGGTGTTGGTTTTGCCTTGAGCGACTCTGTTAAAAAAGCTGCAAAAGACAACGAAGATGTGAACTATGTCATCATCGATGACCGTATTGAAGGACAAAAGAACGTAGCATCTGCTGTTTATGCCGATAACGAAGCTGGTTACCTTGCTGGTATCGCTGCTGCAAAAACTACAAAAACTAAACAAGTTGGTTTTGTAGGTGGTATGGAAAGTGAAGTTATCACTCGTTTCCGCGCTGGATTTGAAGCTGGTGTTAAATCTGTTGACCCATCTATCAAAGTTCAAGTAGACTACGCTGGTTCGTTCGGTGACTCTGCTAAAGGTAAAACAATTGCTGCTGCACAATACGCTGCAGGTGCAGACGTTATCTATCAAGTAGCTGGTGGTACTGGTGCAGGTGTCTTCTCTGAAGCTAAAGACTTGAACGAGAAGAAAAATGAAGACGAAAAAGTTTGGGTTCTTGGTGTTGACCGTGACCAAAAAGCTGAAGGTGAATACACTTCTAAAGATGGTAAAAAATCTAACTTTGTATTGGCTTCAAGCTTGAAGAAAGTCGGAGAATCTGTAAAAGACTTGGCTAAGAAAACTGCTGATGGTAAATTCCCTGGCGGTAAAGTGATTACTTATAGCTTGAAAGATGGTGGAGTTGACTTGACAACTGACAATCTTTCTGCAGAAGCTAAAAAAGCTGTCGAAGACGCTAAAGCTAAGATCCTTGACGGGTCACTTAAAGTTCCTGAAAAATAATCATTGATTGGATCGGCCCGACCTTCAAGGGCCGTTCCTTTTAATAAATTGAGACATTTTTGTCTCAGTAAAATCTATTAGCTGTCCTAATAGGTTTTATTGAAATAAAAATTGATTTGAAAGGAAACACCCCACATGACACACGAATATGTCATCGAAATGCGTGAGATTACCAAAAAATTTGGTGACTTTGTAGCAAATGACAAGATTAATCTTCAGTTGCGCAAAGGTGAAATCCATGCACTTCTTGGAGAAAATGGTGCAGGGAAATCTACCCTGATGAATATGCTGGCTGGTTTGTTGGAACCAACAAGCGGAGACATCGTGGTAAATGGAAAAACTGTTAACCTAGACTCACCTTCAAAAGCAGCCTCTTTAGGAATTGGAATGGTGCACCAACACTTTATGTTAGTTGAAGCCTTCACTGTTGCTGAAAATATCATCCTTGGGTCTGAAACCACTAAACATGGTATTTTGGATCTTAAGAAAGCCAGTCAAGATATCCTTGATTTGTCTAAAAAATATGGCTTAGCAGTGGATCCAAATGCTAAAGTTGAGGATATTTCCGTTGGTGCGCAGCAACGTGTGGAAATCTTAAAGACGCTTTATCGTGGAGCCGACATCCTGATCTTCGATGAACCAACTGCGGTGTTGACACCAGCTGAAATCGAAGAATTGATGACAATCATGAAGAACTTGGCGAATGAAGGAAAATCTATTATCTTGATTACGCACAAGTTGGATGAAATCCGTGCTGTTTCAGACCGCGTAACGGTTATTCGCCGTGGTAAATCGATTGAGACAGTCGAGATTGGTGGAGCTACCAACCAAGACTTGGCCGAAATGATGGTCGGTCGTTCTGTTTCCTTTAAAACGGAGAAAGGTCCTTCTCAACCAAAAGAAGTCGTCTTGTCGATTGAAAACTTAGTTGTAAACGAAAACCGGGGTGTCCCAGCTGTTAAGAATCTTTCACTGGAACTTCGTGCTGGTGAAGTCGTGGGGATCGCAGGGATTGACGGAAATGGTCAGTCTGAGTTGATCCAAGCCATTACAGGTCTACGGAAGGTAAAATCTGGTTCAATCAAGATTAAAGGCAAGGATGTTGTAGGACTTCGTCCACGTCAAATCACAGAAATGAAGGTAGGGCACGTCCCTGAAGACCGTCATCGGGATGGATTAGTCCTTGATATGATGATCTCTGAAAACATGGCTCTTCAAACTTACTACAAAGAACCTCTTAGCAAGAATGGTATTTTAAATTATCCAAATATTACCTCTTATGCCAAGAAGTTGATGGAAGAGTTTGACGTTCGTGCAGCCAGTGAAGTGGTACCTGCTAAGGCTCTCTCAGGAGGGAACCAGCAAAAAGCCATTATCGCTCGCGAAATCGATCGCGATCCAGATCTCTTAATCGTCAGCCAGCCAACTCGTGGATTGGACGTTGGAGCGATCGAATATATCCACAAACGTTTGATTCAAGAACGGGATAATGGAAAAGCCGTTCTGGTTGTCAGCTTTGAATTAGATGAAATTTTGAATGTTTCTGACCGTATTGCGGTTATTCATGATGGGAAGATCCAAGGGATCGTAACCCCTGAAACAACGAATAAGCAAGAACTTGGAATCCTCATGGCAGGAGGACAAGTAAAGGAGGGAGCATCAAATGAATAAGAATTTAAAACAAATTGCCGTTCCATTGGTGTCTGTCCTTTTAGGACTGGTCTTAGGTGCCATTATTATGTGGGCCTTCAGCTATGATGCCCTTTGGGGATATGAATTGCTGTTTAAGAAAGCCTTTGGTTCGATTAAGAGTTGGGGTAATATTTCCCGTGCTATGGGGCCACTGATTTTAGTTGCTCTTGGATTTTCGGTAGCTAGCCGGGCCGGCTTCTTTAACGTTGGACTTCCTGGTCAGGCTTTTGCAGGATGGATCATGGCGACTTGGTTTGCCCTTTCCTTCCCAAATATGCCTCGCTTACTGATGATTCCGATGACCGTTTTGATTGCGGCTATCGCAGGTGGATTTATTGGAGCGATTCCTGGTTTCCTTCGTGCCTATCTCGGAACCAGTGAGGTCATTATCACCATTATGATGAACTACATTGTTCTCTATGGTGGGAATGCCTTGATTCATAGCTTCCCAGCTTCCTTGATGAAAAATAAGGACTCAACCATTGATGTGGGAGCTAACGCTGTCTACCAAACGGAGTGGTTGCGTAATTTGACAGACAAATCACAAATGAACATCGGGATCTTCTTTGCCATCATCGCAGTGGTGGTCATCTGGTTCTTGATGAAGAAAACAACACTTGGTTTTGAAATCCGTGCCGTTGGTCTCAATGCGAATGCTGCTGAATATGCTGGTATGTCAGCAAAACGGACTATCATCCTTTCTATGATTATTTCTGGTGCACTTGCTGGTATTGGTGGGGTTGTAGAAGGTCTTGGTATTTACTCAAATGTTTACGTTCAAGCCAGCTCAATGAGTGTTGGATTTAACGGTATGGCCGTTGCCCTTCTTGCGATGAATTCACCAATTGGTATTCCATTTGCTGCCTTCTTGTTTGGAGCACTTCAAATTGGGGGAGTTGGTATGAAGCCAGCTGCAATCCCTGAAGAAGTCGTTCAAATTGTGACAGCATCTATTATCTTCTTCGTATGTGCCCACTACATTATTGAAAAGATGATCTCGATGCGTTCAGCTAAAAAAGGAGGAGCAAACTAATGAGTATTGTAACGATTTTAAGTATTCTTGTTTCCTCTATGATTGTGTATGCGGCGCCGCTGATCTTCACAAGTATCGGAGGAGCATACTCAGAACACGCTGGGGTTGTTAACGTTGGTCTGGAAGGAATCATGGTTATGGGAGCCTTCTCAGGTATTATCTTTAACTTGACTTTTGAGCCTGAGTTAGGAAGTTTGACACCATGGTTGTCCTTGATCGTTGCTGCAGGGATTGGAGTACTCTTCTCCTTGATCCACGCGGTGGCAACCATTCATTTCCGTGCTGACCATATCGTCTCAGGTACAGTATTGAACTTGATGGCACCTCCACTTGCGGTCTTCCTTGTTAAAGCGATGTACAACAAGGGGCAAACTGATAATATCAAAGTTGCCTTCGGGAAAACGTCAATTCCAGTCTTATCTAAAATTCCGGTCATTGGGGATATTTTCTTCAACAATGCCAGCATCATCGGCTGGGTTGCGATTCTATTTTCATTCTTTGCTTGGTTTATCATGTTCAAGACGAAATTTGGATTGCGTCTTCGTTCAGTTGGGGAACACCCACAAGCAGCAGATACATTGGGAATCAATGTATATAGAATGCGCTACTTAGGAGTGATGATCTCAGGTGCCC
>JBKXCY010000024.1:0-13748 GCA_046994005.1 Streptococcus sp. | reverse complement strand
AGAGAAAAGTGGTCAGGTTAGCTAGACCCTTTTTGACCAGATAACTTTCAGAAACAGCCACATCCACCTTGTAGCCATAGATCGTGCTACGGGTTTGCCATTTAACATCTTTTGATTGCCCCTTATCCCCTTCATGGTACATCTCTTTCCCAAAGGGAGTGAAGATCCGTACAGCGACCGGAAGATCGCCTCTGGCATTATCAATCGCTGCCGTCAAAATTTCTTGGTTCAGCGTCATATAAGCAATCCCAACTCCAGCACCCGTAGTCGGATCTGTCAAAGGAACCGGAATGGCTGTCGCAGGAGCCTTGTAATGGTCCGCTGAGACTTGCTTGCCTCCCTGTGATTGCCGGGTAGAGACAAATACCGTCTTGTAATCAGACAAGGTGACATCGATACCCTCGATGTTTTTATTGCTCAAATAGAGACTGTCAATATTCTTATGTAGGGACAATTGGATATAAGAAGGGAACTGGGCATTCAATCGCCAAGTCTCATACTCCGATGGTGACAAGGTAAAATAGCGATAAACCCCTTCTAATTTTGCAGGGTTTTCAACGAGACTACGCCCTTCTTGTGTGACCCGCTGATAAGAGGTCTCAAGATCCGTCACGACTTCAGTCAAGACCCGTTGGGCGATCCGATCGGCTTCAGCTTGCTGGTTTTTCCAAGAGATCCCCGCTACGACGAGACCCATAATGGTCAAAATGACCACCATGACATAGGCGTAGAATTTTAAAAGCGTACTTAACCAGATTTTTTTCATCGTTAGGATACCAATTTTTCGTGGATATTTTGATAAACAGGGTCAAAGATATCATTGACAAAGAAATGCCAGACACCGATCAAGACGAAAAAAAGAAGGGCTGGCATATAGTAGCTAATGACGCCAAGTAGCGCTGTTCCAAGGATGAGCTTGAGAACCGGACGAATGTCCAGCAACATTCCGATCAAACTGAGCTTGATACTGTTGGCATAAGAGAGAGCAAAATGCACTTGCAATTTCAAATAAACGGCGTAAGCTAGAGGCGCAACCAAGAGGAAAACTAGATTAAACAGGAGAACCAAAATTTGGAAGAAATTTAAGTGAGGAATCTGGACCATGAGGTACATGCCATAGAGGAGGATTCCTTCAATGGCAAAGAAGGTGTAAAAGACTTGATTGGCCGGAACCAGATTTTCTTTGAAGAGTTCCCAAGCGCGTGACCAATGATAGTCCTTGTAGGTCATGCCATTTTCTGCATAGAGGCTCATGATAGTGGCACTAGCTGGTCCTACTCCTAGAAGGATGCCCCCACAGATCGTCAAGACCCAAAAAATCCCTGTTACCAGCATGGCAACATAGACTCTCGTAAAAATGAACTCGATGATTTTTCCCATCATTCAGCCTCTTTCCCAATTAGTTATTCTATTATATCATAAAAATAAAACGCTTTCCTCATATTTGCATTAGTGAATTGAAATACTGATTTTCATTTCCAGGATTCATTTTCATAAAGGATTAAAAAGGCTCTGGAGATTCCTCCAAAGCCTTTTCACACTACCTGTTCTTATTTTTTAGAAGCAAGGTATTCATCGTATTGTTTTTGCATTTCATCAAGCACTTTTTGGTAAGCACCTTCTGATTTCAATTTTTCAAGCATCTTAGGAACTTCTACTTCAGGATCCACAGTACCAGTATTGATCGCACCTGCGAATTGGTTCAAAGTATTTGTAAGAGCAGTGATTTCTGATTTCACTTTATCTGTGTTAAAGATGAAACCAAGTGCTGGTGATTCTTTTGCAGTTTCCAAGTCTTTCTTAGATTGTGCAATTTGTTCATCTGTTACGTTTTCGTTGATGTAAAGGATCCAGTTGTTACCAGTGTTCCATCCAGACATGTGAGTGTTTCCGTTGTAGCCATCCAAGACTTTGACACGGTTTTCTTTACCTTCAACTTTTTCCCAGTTCTTGCCTTCTGGTCCATAAACAAGACCGTTCAAGAGTTCTGGGTTTGTATTCAAGAGGTTCAATACTTCCATTGCTTTTTCTTTGTTCTTAGAGTTGTTTGAGATAACAAAGTTAGCTACTTGAGTGGTGTTGTTCTTCTTGTAAAGTTCAGTAAATGGCTTGATGTCAATCTTACGGTTTGCTACACGAGTAAGCAAGCTGTTACCGTAGTCAGCTGGTCCTACTGTTTCTTCACGAACCAACCATGTATCTTGAGAAAGATCATAACCAGTGTCGCTAGTTGCTACGTCTTTTGGAATGTAGCCAGCTTCGTAGTATTTGTGAAGAGTCTTCAAGTTTTCTACATAACGAGGAATTGTGTAACGGTCAACGATCTTAGTGGTGTCACCTTTCAAGTCAACAACGAATGGAAGTCCATCAACAGCTACGTAGTCGAAGTCATCTGAAGGTCCACCGTAGCTCTTGTTCATTGCAAATGGAACAACGTTTGGGTCTTTTTCTTTGATGGCTTTCAAGACTGGTTCAAGAGAAGCATAGTCTTTCACGTTTGAGATATCGATACCATATTTTTCAACAAGTGGTCCGTTGAAAGCAAAGTTTTGAGAAGATGCCACGTTGGCTGCTACTGGAACAGCATAGATCTTGCCATTTACAGTGTTCCCTTTGATGTATGCTGGGTCAAGTGCTTTGTAAAGGTCTTTCCCTTCTTTCTTGTACAATTCTGTCAAGTCAGCATAGGCACCTTTTTGAGCATTGATGACATAGTTATTAGCAAAGGCAATATCATAGTTTTCACCAGATGAGATGATAACGTTCATTTTTTGTGCGTAGTCACCCCAACCAAGATATTGGATATCCAATTTTGCGCCAACTTTCTTTTCAATGATCTTGTTGGCATTTTCTAACAAGGTATCCAAGTTATCTGGTTTGTCACCGATTTGGTACATCTTGATGATTGGTTTACCATCTTCAGTTGTTGCTGATTTCTTGTTGTTCCCTGTAAGGCTTCCACAAGCAGCAAGAGTAGCTCCAAGAGCAATGACACTAGCAGATGCTAACGCATATTTTTTCCAATTTTTCATAAGAAAAATCTCCTTTATGTTATTTTCTTTTTAGACTAAGTTATGAGTTGAAAATCCTGTTGATTTTCAATGAACGATGTTATTCTTTCACACCACCGATGGTCAAGCCTTTTACAAAGTAGCGTTGGAAGAATGGATAGAGAATGGCAATTGGCACTGTTGCCACAACCACCATGGCCATACGTCCTGTTTCCCGTGGGATGGATTGTACAGCTCCTGCCAATTGGCCGGATACCCCGACATTTTTAGCGATGTAATCCATATTGTTTTGGATTTGCATCAAGAGGTATTGCAATGGGTAAAGGTTGTCACTCTTAATATATAGAAGGGCGTTGAACCAGTCGTTCCAGAATCCTAAAGCGGTGAAGAGACTAATAGTCGCAATCCCTGGGAGAGAGAGTGGCAAGCAAATTTGGAAGAAAATCCGTGTTTCACTTGCTCCATCGATCCGAGCGGATTCAAGAATGGCTTCTGGAATGGTCCGTTTAAAGAAAGTCCGCATCAAGATGATGTTGAATGGGCTAAGCAACATTGGGATGATCAAAGCCCCGATGGTATCACCCAATTGCAAGAGTTGAGTGGTGACAATATAGCCCGGTACCAACCCTGCACTAAAGAGCATACTAAGGAGTGAAAATACGGTAAAGAACTTGCGGTATTTAAAGGTACTCCGTGAGATAGCATAAGCATAGGTTGTTGTGATAAAGACATTACATGCTGTTCCCACAACGGTCACAAACAAAGTGATGAAGAGGGCTTGCAAGATTTTTTCTTTGAACTGTACCAAGAAAAGGTAACCATCAAATCCAAATTTTGCTGGCCAGAATTGGAATCCATGGACTGCCAAACTTTGTTCGTCTGTCAAAGAGATCATGACAACGAAGATGAAAGGAAGTACACAGGTCAATCCGACTAAGGTCAACAACAAGGTAAAGAAGAAGTTGCTCTTCTTACTGAAAGAATGGATCCCGACATTATCAATTTTTTCTTTTTGAATGGTTGATTTTTTCATACGATCCTCCTTTCTAGAAGAGAGCGGCATTCTTATCAATGCGACGGGCAATGATATTTGAGATTAAAACAAGAACCAAACCTACTACCGATTGGTAAAGACCGGCTGCTGCTGTCATCCCGATATCCCCTGACTTGGTCAAACCGTTGTAGACATAAACATCAATAACGTTGGTCACACTATAGAGCGCTCCAGCATTATGCGGGATTTGGTAGAAGAGACCGAAGTCTGCACGGAAGATATTTCCGACTGCAAGAATGGTCAAGACCGTAATCAAGGAAGACAACTGAGGAATGGTGATGTTGCGAATGCGTTGCCACTTAGACGCACCATCCACGGTTGCTGCTTCATAGTAAGTTGGGTCAATTCCCATGATGGTTGCATAGTACATGACACTACTATAACCAAAGCCTTTCCAAATTCCTAAGAAGAGGAGAAGCGCTGGCCAGATCCACAATTCTGAATAGAAATTGATGGCCTTCATGCCAAGTGAAGTTAAGATGTGGTTGACCAATCCTTTGTCCACGTTCAGGAAGGCATCGGTGAAGAAGCTGATGATAACCCATGATAGGAAGTATGGGAAGAGCATGGAGGTTTGAAGCACCTTGACCACTCTTTTTGATCTCAACTCACTAAAGATGATGGCGATCCCAACGGAAACAATCAATCCTAAGAAGATAAATCCTAAGTTGTACAAGACCGTATTTCTTGTAATAATGTAGGCATCTTTGGAACTAAAGAGGAACTTGAAGTTGTCAAAGCCAACCCATTTACTCTTCATGACACTGTCGATGAAGCCTTCTCCTGTAATATGATAGTCCTTAAATGCTACGATATTCCCAAAAACCGGAATATAGAAGAATAAGATTAACCACGCTGCACCAGGTAAGACCATTAAAAGAAAAATGAAATTTTCTCTCAGAGTCCTTACAAACTTTTTCATTTAACTCCCCCCTTTGAGCCTTGAGCGTGTTTTTGCTTTGGTAGCGTTTACAACACTTATTATAAGATAGGCATTTTCTATTTTCAAACTCCTAATTATAGAAAAAATTCTACAAATTTATGACATAGCTTTAAAATAGGAGTAGAAAAGGGCGATTGTAAACACAGCTCCTCTTCTACTCCTATCCACCATGGATAAGACATCTGTCATCCAACTTGGCATTTTTTACGTTGTATAAATAGTTGAGGCGGTCGCAATGGTATGCCACTGGTTGGCTGTTGTTGCTGCGAAGTCCTTGTCTGCGTAGAAATCGTTGAATGGCAAAATCTCTACTTCCAACTCATCGATACGTGAGATAGAACCAGCTAGATAGTCCTCCATACGGCTTTCTGCTCGCTTGATCCGTTGCAAGAGCCCACCCATACGGATATCTACTGTATCCAAACCAAATACCTTATTTTCTTTCAGCCATTGCTGGCTAAAGAGCTTGTGGAAAGTTTCAATCTCACTTCTAAGTTTTGGTAATTCTTCCCTAGCAATTTGTTGCAAGCTCTCTTTATCACCTGCTTGATAGGCTTGACGAATCCGTCGACCTACATCCACTTTACTACTTAAAATGGCATTCAACTGAGCCTGGGTTTCAAAGAGATAGGCGTAGATGCCTGCTTTTTCTTTGATAGCAGCAAGAGTCTCAGCTGCTTGGGCAAAGTGTGGCTTATCCTGTTCAGGTGTCATGTGTTTGTCAAGAATTGGGCAGAGAACATCCTGATAAAAGACATAGCGATTGGGGTTAATGCCACTGAGATTGTCTGGTAGGTCTGGCAAGAGGTTGGCCAGATCCAGCTGCATAAAGTCCTCAACGGATAGACCAGTATTAGTCTTAAAGTGAGCAGATAGACACTCTAAATTATTGCGATAGCTGAGCTCCGCCCAGATTTGTAAGCTCGGTAGGATCGAGAACTGGGCTGTTTCACCACCATTGTCCCCCCAGCCCGTCACAATGACTTCCTTGATCTGGTTGGCACGGCAAGCTTTATTGGCTTCAAGAGCGATGAGACGACTGAAATGGTTGTGGGGTGTGAAGCCAATCCACTTCCAAGCCCCACCAGCAAAGGCGATATCTTGGCTAATCTTGTGGTGATTACGGAAGTTACGATTGTATTTTTCCTCGCTATCCTGATAATAATCCCAGTAAACCAAGGTCACACGGTCTTTGAGACGGTCTAGATAAACTCGTGTTTCTTCTGGAATGTCCACCTCACGATCGTACTGGCCATCTGCTGACATAAGCTTGAAGAACATATCGCTCCACATCTGGCAGTGGAAACCATACTTATCTGCAATATCCAGCACGCGCTCCAAGTGTTGGCACATAATGAGACTCCGGTCCACAATACCGTTCAAGATAAGATAACGACCCAAACCAACCAGGTGGGCTTCGTCCATCCCGATATTGACCTTGCGCGTTTGTAGTTTAGATAGCGTCGCAAACATGCCATCAATCAGGTCATAAACTTTTTCTTCACCGATAAGGAGAATGTCCTCTACATCGCGGAGTTCCTGCACTTCTTTGACACCCCATTTGACAAAGGCTGACAAGTGGGCCAAGGTTTGGATGCATGGGACAAAGGTCATGTCAAACCGCTGGGCATAGGCTTCAATTTCCTGTAACTCTTCAGCTGAGTATGCTCCACGGAAATAACCAAAATAAGGTTGCCCCTCAATCTGATAGGTGTCTTCCATGTAGAGCTCAAAGGTTGAATAACCCATGAGAGCCAAGACTTCAATCATCTGTTTGGCAGATGCGACATTGATCACGGCGTTGCGCGAACAGTCCGCCATATAGGCCAAATCTTCGTAAGCCGCTTGTTCTTCAATCTCTACCTTGTCCCCTTCTGCTAAAGCTGTTGCTAGAACGGATAAGGCGCGGTAAAGTTGATGCGGTTTGCGGTAGGTCAATTGATACTGTCCACTCTCACCCTTGATAGAGATAGAAGCATGGTCAGACTGACCAACCGCCACTTCTACATCTGGTAGAGAAATGTGATTTTGGAGCAACTCTAAAGCTTGCGCTTGTTTGGGACTAAGTCCTGTAAAACTTACCATTGGTTTTCCTCCTGTAACCAGTTGACAAGGGCACCGTAGAGATTGGCATCTGCCTGATAGGTGCAGGCTTGAATCACTGGAGCGATGGTATATTCTTCATATCTTTCCACAAAGGTATCTACTGCTTCTTGCACCCCTTTGATAAAATCTGGGTTTTGACTGATAGAGCCACCTAGGCTAATCACATCTGGATCAATCAGGTACTGGATATTGAGCAGTCCTTGAGCAAGATTACGATTCATGCGCTCAATGGCTTCTTGGCAAAGGGCATTGCCAGCTGCCGCCTCTTGGTACACCTTGCGTCCGTCCCAATCAGACTGACCAGATTTTTCAATCACATAGCGAACCATGTTTCCTGTAGAAGCGAGTTGCGACCAGTTGTTGAGCTTTTCTGCAGGCTCGATGGTTGTCATATAGCCAAACTCACCGCCCAAACCATGACGTCCACGGTGAAGCTTGCCATTGATAATCATGGCTCCACCGATCCCTGTCCCAATCACAACACAGGCTGCATTTTCAATCTCAGGATGAGCTAGGAGTTCACTCAATCCAACACAGTTGGCATCATTTTCTAGATGGACAGGTAGCTTGTGATGAGAAAGAGCCTCATACCATGAAAAACCATGGATATAAGGAATGGCACTGATCCCCTCAATCACCCCTGTTTCTTGGTTAACAGCCCCTGGCACGCTCATAGCAATTCCACGGTAGTCCTGTTCTGATAACCGTTTGTCCAACCAAGCTAGCAAATCTTCTAAAGTTTCTGGCGTTGGAGTTCTAGCCTTATCTAAAATTTTTCCATCAGGAGTTAGACTAGCAAACTTAATCCCAGTCCCTCCGATATCAATCGTTGCAATGGTCATTGCTTTTACCTGTAAAAAGGAGCGAGTCAGCAGTCGGTTCTTACTTTTTCGCTCCTCCTTTCCTTTTATTGTTTCTTCAGCTGCAACCAGCTATACTTCTTCTTTTTTAATCCATTCTGTCCGGATTTCTTGCGGTGCCAATAAACCTGTATGAACCGGATACGGTTGTTCCAGAAGATCGACAACCGTTTGTTGTCCTTCTGACACGCGCACATTTTCTTGGCTCATGTTGTAATAGCGAAGGATGTAACCTTCTTCATTTTCTGCTACCTTAAAGGCTGTTGGACAAACATGAGGATGTGTCAAGGCTGTATGCTTGAGTAAGCTACCAGACGCTGCTACACTTCCTTCTTGTTTTTCAACTTGAAGGCTGGTCATCGGTGTCTGCAAAGCTTTAGCTCGGCGATAAGCAGAGAAGCGCCCCTGAGCTTGATGGCATTCTACTGCATATTCAACCTCAAAGTCCCGCAAGCATTGTGCTTCTGGTGTTGGGAAATAGCCCCAGTCACCAAGTTCACCGGAAGCACGGAGAAGGGTTACAGCTATCGTATCGTCTCCAAGGATTTCGTATTCATGTAATCCTTTATTGGCCACTGTTACCCCTTTGACGTCATCATACAAGCTGACGAAGGCTTGCTGGTGTTGGGGATTTTCAGGATTTTCCCAAGAAGCAGCCGGTTTATTTGGCCGTGTGACAACTTCATAGATACTTTCAGAATCGTTGCTTGGACGTGTATTGTGAGTCTTGACCAGGAGACGGATACGGTGATCCTTAGCTGTATTGGTGAAGCGCGTCTTGAAGCGAATTTGCGGGTCATCCACAAAGATGGTCATCTCCGTTTCAAGAGGGATAGTTGTCAGCTCTTCTGAGCGACTTGCCTTGCGGTTCATAAACTCGATAATGCCTCTTTGCTCCGCATCCAATTGTTCATCTGCGCTAACTGGAATGGTCAAGTCATGCTTGAGCAAGATTTTGGCATAGCGAGCATTGTTTTCCAAGACCTCATAAGCTGTTAACTCCGCATAGATCGGCTCTGTTCCTTTTGGTTGGAAGTAGATATATTCATTTCCGATATCCCCACGATCTTCAAAACGAAGGAAATCCTCATAAGCCTCATTGGTCGTTTTATCATAGAGGGTCAAGCCATCATCGATACTAAGGGTTACAAATGGCGTATCGATCACCCCATTTTGGAAAAGACCATCATGATGAGGTTCTTTGCCTTCCAAGAGCTGGAAGGTGGTCCAAGAAAGAGGCGCTAGGTGAACCGGAACCGTCACGCGCACTTGACGCGCGATATAAGGTTGACGGAATTTATCCTTAGGCAGGGTATAGCCAAAGCTTGCTCCCAAGTCTTCAATCTCTGCTTCTACAAGATGCCCATCTAAATCCTCTACGTGGTAGTCTGGCAAGGTCAAAGCGGCCATTTTCTTGAAGCCCTCTGTCGGATGCAATTCCTTAAATGGACAAACCGCTACATCGACAATCGTGCTGACGGTGTCCACCTTATTATGCAAGCCAGTGTTGATGACCGTAAAGAGGTGCTCACTCTGTGCTTTTTGAGTCGCTAGTTTACCCTTCCATTCGTTGAGAAGGTTGGTCTTGACAAAGTTTCCAACTTGGTTGACCTTGGCAAAACGAACTTCCATCTCACGGTGAACATCATCTATGCTACATCCACAAATACTATCGTGTGGCGCATTTTGTAAGAGCGTCTTCCAGGCATAGGTCAATTGATCCTTATGGTTATGCCCACCAGTAATGATGGTCAAAGGTTCCACCACTTGCTCGAGCAAGTTGCTATTCTCTTGGAAGGCTTGCTTGAGATAAATCCGAGAGGAAGACGTATTTGCCAGTGTGTACCAACCATCGGTTTCCTGACTGGTCAATTCTCCCGTAACCGTAGATAATTGTTCAGGAAGCGCACTTTCCACTGCTTGAACATATTCATCAAAGGAGCTATGAATAAAGGTCACGTCAGGGAAAAGTTCGTTAGCCACGCGAATAGCTTCACTCAAGTTTCGTTGAACCGGTTGGTGGTCGCAGCCGTTCATCATCAACCATTGGTTGGTTGAGGCATAGTCGCGAACATCTGCCAATTTTTGTTTCCAAAAAGCCAAAGCTTCATCTTTATCCACTGGAATTTCGTTCCCATTACTGTACCAGTTGGCAAAGAGAATACCTAGCACACGGCTACCATCCGCCCCTTGCCAGTACATTTCAGAAAATTGAGAGGTAAACTGCTCATCTTCGAGGACTTGGTTGTCAAATCCGATTGGTTTGACCCCACGCCCAAAGGCTGCTACGTGGATCCCTGATTTTTGAAGGAGTTGAGGAGCTTGCCCCATATTTCCAAAGGTATCAGGGAAGTAACCAATCTGAGTAGATTTGCCCCATTTGGCGCATTCAGCTTGTCCAATCAAGGTATTGCGGACGTTGGCTTCACTGGAGATCAAGTAATCATCCTGCAAAATGTAGAAGGGACCAATCTTGAGTTTGCCCTCGTCGATATAACGCTGCACCTTGTCGCGGTTTTCAGGACGAATTTCTAAATAGTCGTCAAGGACAATAGTTTGGCCATCCAAGTGGAAACTTTTGAACTCCGGATCATTTTCAAAAAGATCAAAGAGATTGTCAAACAGTTCCACCAATTGCATGCGGTGACTTTCAAAAGGTAAATACCACTCACGATCCCAGTGGCTATGAGAGATGATATGTACAACAACATTTTCCATGAGTAAAACCTCATTCTAACTTAAATTTTTAATGTTTTAAATATAAACTTGTGATTCTAACAAGAATCAGTGAAGCTAAAGCGTGCTCCTTATACTCAATGAAAATCAAAGAGCAAACTAGGAAGCTAGCCGCAGGTTGCTCAAAGCACTGCTTTGAGGTTGTAGATAGAACTGACGAAGTCAGTAACATATATACGGCAAGGCGAAGCTGACGTGGTTTGAAGAGATTTTCGAAGAGTATTAGCGAATATCCAAGTAATCCAAGACTAATTCGCAGAACATCATGTTGGCCCACGAGAACCATTCACGAGAGTATTTGGTTGGATCATCTACATGGAAACTTTCGTGCATGACGCCCGTGCCTCCATCGCAGGCAACCAACTGATCCAGCAAGAATTTTTTCTCAGCTTTATCTGTCGTTGTCAATCCTTGAATAGAAAGGGCAATCGGCCAGATATAGCGATAAAAGGTATGAGAACTTCCGAGTCCACTTGCGTACTTCCCTTCATAGAAGTAGGGATTTTCAGGGCTCAAAATCGTCCGACGAGTAGCTTGGTAGACCTCGTCGTCAATCTCGCAGTAGCCCAGATAAGGAGCTGCCAACAAGCTTGGCACGTTTGGATCATCCATGATGCTAGCATTTCCCAAACCGTCTACTTCAAAAGCATAAATCTTTTCACCCTTGCTGTTAGTCGTGTAGGCGTAGTTTTCGATCCCTTCTTGAATCTCAGTTTGGAGACGCTTGGCATCAGCAATAATACTTTCGCTATCGGCTAGATTCAAGTCTGCGAAGATTTCTTGCACATAGCCCAAGACAACCACTGCAAACATATTAGACGGAATCAAGTAGCTATACTGACAGCAGTCATCACTTGGACGAAAGGCTGACCAGGTCATCCCTGTCACGGCGAAATCTGGCCCAAAGCCATCATTCACCAGCGTGTCTTCCTTACGATCTGTATCCCGAACGAAGCGATAAGGGGAGTTCTTGTGGTCTTGTTCCACTGTCCAGAGATGAAGGATTTCCTTGGTCGCAGTGACAAAGGTTTCATCAAATTGGCTAGTCTCACCAGTTTCCTTCCAAAGAAGATAAGCCAGCTGCAAGGGGTAGCACAGCGAATCCACTTCATACTTGCGCTCCCAAATCCAGCCATTCAAGTCGGTATGGTCGGTCTCGTGGTGGCCTTTCCAGTTCTCCTCAATATTAAAAGAGTTAGCATAGGGATCCTTGAGAATCAAGGTCATCTGGCGTTTGACCAAGCCAGCAATGGTCTGGCGCAATTGGGGATCTCGTTTAGCTACATGAAGATAGGGTCTCAATTGAGCCGTTGAGTCACGCAACCACATAGCTGGGATGTCCCCTGTTAACACAAAGGTTGACCCATCTTCCAAGATTTCAACTGTATTGTCCAAAGTGTCTGTGTAGCAACGCTCAAAGACATCCACCCACTCCGGGTACTCCTTGGCACGTTCTGCTACTTGGTCCAGCCATTCTCTGACGATTTCTTTTGAATAGGTCATTTATTTTCCTCACACGTATCGATTCTTTCCTATTCAGTATAAAAGATTTCAAATGGGAAATACATACGCAAACTATAGCCCTTTTTCTACAAAATTTTCCATTTGATAAAAACGCTATCATATTTGACAACACTTTGATACAATGAAGAAAATACCAGCGCGTGTTCAAAAAAATACAGATCATTTAAGGTTGATGAAGAAAAAGGAGACAAGATGCGCACACATTGCCAGACCATCGATACCCGCTGGGGAAGCGATAATCATCCCTACTATTCCCACGGAAACACCCTCCCTTATACAGGAGTCCCTTTTGGAATGAATTACTTCCTTCCCCAGACGACACACGAACAAGGAGCTTGGTTTTTCAACCCCAATCTCCCTATTTTTCAGGGATTTCGCCTCACCCACCAGCCTAGTCCTTGGATAGGAGACTACGCTTGGTGCCTCATCACGCCCATCACAGGAAAAATTGCAAGTTCCGACCTCTTCCGTCGCCAAAGCAGTTATTCAATGAAAGAAGCTCTTTTCCAGCCCCACTACCTTCGTATTTTTTCGGAACGTTACCAGATTCAAAGCGAGCTGGTTCCAAGTCGCTACGGGGCTATCATGCGCTTTCGAGCACCAGAAAAGCTGACTCTCTGCTTTCATGCAGCAAAGGAACTAGAGGACTTGACCCTTACAGACCAAACCTGCCACTTCCGCATTCTGGATCAGGCCCATACCGCAGATACTGCCTACTCTTTCTATCTCCAGTGGCAATTTAGCAAGCCAATCGAGAACGTCACTCACATCGATCAAGATCTTTTCCTGACCTTTGCTAGCAAGGAAGTGACCGTCCAATTAGGAACTTCTTATCTGTCCCAAGACATGGCTCACAGCCATCTTCCCAACCCTTCCCTAGAGGAAGCTAAAAAAGAAGCAGCCGATCAATGGAATCAACTGCTAAAACGAATTGAAGTAAAAGATGCCGGAGGGCGTGACCAAGCCTTTTTCGACCATTGCCTTTACCGACTCCTCCTTTTCCCTCAAACCTTTTATGAAACAGATAGCACGGGAAATGACTGGCACCTGGATGTCACTCATAATGAAATCAAACCAGGAAAAGCTTATACCAATATCGGATTCTGGGATCTCTTCCGAACATCTTTTCCGCTCTTTAGCCTTGTCTACCCCGATTACTACCGTCACTTTCTCGAAGGATTTTTAAACACTTACCAAGATACTAATTTTCTACCAAAATGGTTGGCCCCAGATGAACGAGGGATGATGCCAGGTACTCTCATCGATGGAGTCTTTGCGGATGCTGTCACAAAAGGGATCGCACCAGACCTACATGAAAACATGCTGACAGCTATGCTCCAAACGGCCCAAAAAACAGACCCCACTCAACATTTTGGTCGCCATGGCAATGAAATCTACAAGACCCTTGGCTACCTACCCGATGATTTTCACGAAAGTGTAAGCCATAGCCTAGATTATGCCTATAGTGATTTTTGCATTGCTACCGTTGCCAAGCAATTGGGGCATACAAAAAC
>JBKXCY010000023.1:0-14345 GCA_046994005.1 Streptococcus sp. | reverse complement strand
ATGCCAACCTGCAGGTTTCCATTCGGTTAGGCCACTTCCTGTTGTATTGCGATCTCTGTACTGGCGAGTCGCCTTGGTCATAATGGCGTTCGCAACCGTCGGCACGGTCTTTCCATTCACTTCTTTTGTCTTGTTATCCGCATAGGGTTGACTAGCCACGCTGGCATCCAGATCTGTGCGATTTCCCTTAACTACAAAGGCTCCAGCACCATTCCATTCCAAGTCATTTCCCAATTGTGAACGAGCAGATTTCGTTAATACAGAGCTAGCTAACTCTTTACTAGGTGTTTCTTGTTGGCTACTCGTCACCACCGAAACAACCTGATCTGTCGCTTCTTTTACCGTCGGTTGATTGAAATAATAGCCCCCAATAGCTAGGGCCGTTGCCACCACAAAACCTGCTAGGGTTTGTTTGGTTCGTTTGCTTACTGTTTGTTTTGCCATACATCTCTCCAAAAAAGAGCAGCGCTAGATGGGTCACTGACTCGATTCGCTGCTCTCCTTTTTACTCAATTTTAGTTAAAAACTTATTTGCCTGTTAGTTTTCCAATGATCTCTGACCAAGTGTCCGGAGAGAGAATGGACCATGGATTTTTTCCATCTCCAATCACTCCATAACCAATGACCAAACCAACTGCAAAAATGATGATTCCAATCACAGCCAACAGGAGGACAATTCCTAGCTGTTTTCCAACATAGCGAAGATTAGTTTTCATCGTCTTCTTCCTCTACACGTTTCACGTCTGCACCTAGTGCCACCAATTTCTCATGGAATTGATAATAACCACGATCTAAGTGACTTAATTTGCTGACTTTCGTCTCTCCTTCTGCTACCAAGCCCATCAAGACCAAGGTTGCACTTGCTCTTAAATCAGTCGACATGACCTCTGCACCTTGGAAGCTTTCCCCTCCAACGATACGAGCTGTATCCCGCATAATATCCGAGTGAACGCCCATCCGACGCATTTCTTCCAAATGCTGGAAGCGATTCTCAAAGACCGTTTCAATCATGGTAGACTCACCTTTAGCCATGGCCATCAAGGCTGTGAATTGAGCCTGCATATCGGTTGGGAATCCTGGATAGGGAAGGGTTTTAACCGTCACTGGACGGAGCTTACTGATATCCGATTGAATCCGAATTCCATTTTCTTCTTCGGTTACCGTCACACCCATCTCCTGCATCTTAGAAAGCAGCGGACGGTTGTGTTCCCAAATGGCATCTTCGATCAAGACATCTCCACCAGTCATGGCTGCCCCAATCATAAAGGTTCCGGCCTCGATGCGGTCTTGCACAACATTGTGGTTTGCCCCATGCAAGCTCTCCACACCAACAATGGTCAAGGTCTCAGTTCCTGCCCCCTTAACATTAGCCCCCATTTTATTGAGCAAGAGAGCTAGGTCAACAATTTCAGGTTCCCGAGCTGCATTTTCAATCACCGTGACTCCATCTGCCAAGGTTGCGGCCATCATAATATTTTGTGTCGCCCCTACTGATGGGAAGTCCATATAGATGTGTGCACCCTTGAGACGATCTGCTTTTGCTTCAATATAGCCGGCTGTTTGGGTAATTTCAGCTCCCATAGCTTCCAGACCTTTGAGATGAAGGTCAATCGGACGACTACCGATCGTACAGCCTCCAGGCATGGAAACTTTGGCATGGCCATTGCGTGCCAAGACAGGACCCAAGACAACGATAGAAGCCCGCATCTTGCTCACATATTTATAAGGTGCTTCCTCAGACAATTTCTCTCGTGCATCTACGACAACTGTATTGTCTTCTTCATTGAAGGTTACTTGTGCATTCAAACCACGAACAACATTGTTCATTGTAAAGACATCTGATAAAACAGGTACATTTTTCAAGGTTGTCACGCCCTCGCTTGCTAGAACTGTTGCAGCAAGAAGAGGAAGGACAGCATTTTTTGCTCCTTCGATTTTAACGGTTCCAACCAGTCGATTATGACCACCATTAACGATTATTTTTTCCATACGGGATTGTTCTCCAATTTCTTAAAGTCACGCTTTCTATCATACCATATTTTTTATAAAATGTGGCTAGAATTGGCCAATAAAAATCTGCCGACTCATCTCATAGACACTGATAAAAAATGAGCTTCCTAGATAGCCTATTCCAACGCTGATCATCAAGATCAAAAAACGGATTTTAACTGCATTTTCAGCACTTACTTTTAAAAACTTTTCCCATTGAACCAAGTTCATCAATAGGTAATAGGCAAAAAAGATAAACAATAGATGGCTTGAAAGATTAAAAATCATTTGAATCATACAGCTATTATACCATATTTGGTCCGTACTTTCTTCTTTTGATTCTCTCCCAACAAAAATAAGGTGAGGACAAAACCTCCACCTTATTTTGAATATCTTATAAACGATTTCCGACATTAATCCGGTTAATGGCGCGTTGAAGAGCAATTTTAGCACGACGTTCCATATCAACCGAATGCTGATCTTTGGCTTCTTCAATCGCTTTTTCAGCTCGCAGTTTGGCACGTTCTGCACGACTAATGTCGATATCTCGAGCACGTTCGGCAGAATCGGCAACAATGGTAATGACATTATCAGCTACTTCGATAATCCCACCATTGACTGCAATCCAATCAATATGTTTGTCATCGTCGACACGACGAACCTTTACTTGGTCTACAGCCAAAACCGCAATGGTATTGATATGATGAGGTAAAATCCCTAATTCACCATCAATTGTCTTGACAGATACAAATGCGGCATGATGATCATAAACCAGTCCATCCGGTGTAACGATTTGGACGTTCATTTGACTCATCTTTCACCTCTTCTTAAAATCCCATTTTTTCAGCTTTGGCGATCACATCTTCGATCGATCCAACACCACGGAAGGCATCTTCAGGAAGATGGTCATATTTCCCATCCAAAATTTCTTTAAAGCCACGAACAGTTTCTCCAACTGGTACATAAGAACCAGGTTGACCTGTAAATTGTTCCGCAACGTTGAAGTTTTGTGACAAGAAGAATTGGATCCGGCGAGCACGAGCAACCAAGGTCTTTTCTTCGTCAGACAATTCATCCATCCCCAAGATAGCAATGATATCTTGCAATTCATGGTAACGTTGAAGGACGCGTTTGACTTCAGAAGCTACTGCATAGTGTTCTTCTCCTACGATTTCTGGAGAAAGGGCACGTGAGCTTGATGCCAATGGATCCACCGCAGGGTAGATCCCCAATTGTACCAATTTACGTTCCAAGTTGGTGGTTGAATCCAAGTGAGCAAAAGCGGTTGCTGGCGCTGGGTCTGTATAGTCATCGGCTGGCACATAGATGGCTTGGATCGATGTAACAGAACCTTTCTTCGTTGACGTAATCCGTTCTTGCAATTGACCCATTTCAGTTGCCAAAGTAGGTTGGTAACCAACGGCTGATGGCATCCGTCCCAAAAGGGCTGATACTTCAGATCCGGCTTGAGTGAAACGGAAGATATTGTCGATAAACAAGAGAACGTCCTGACCTTCGACATCACGGAAGTATTCCGCAATGGTCAAACCAGTCAAAGCAACACGCATCCGTGCTCCAGGTGGCTCATTCATTTGTCCAAAGACCATGGCTGTTTTTTCAATAACGCCAGATTCTTTCATTTCCCAGTAAAGGTCATTCCCTTCACGTGTCCGTTCCCCAACACCGGTAAATACAGAAATACCACCGTGTTCTTGGGCAATATTATGGATTAATTCTTGAATCAAGACGGTCTTCCCAACTCCGGCACCACCGAAGAGTCCGACCTTCCCACCTTTCAAATAAGGGGCTAAGAGGTCAATAACCTTGATCCCTGTTTCAAGAATTTCTTCTGAAGTAGAGAGCTCGTCAAAGGATGGAGCTTTTTTGTGGATGGAGTCACGAGGAGCATCCTCAGCAAAAGGTTGATCCAAGTCAATGGTATCTCCAAGAACATTGAAGACACGTCCCAAGGTTTCTTTTCCGACAGGAACAGAGATTGGACGACCAGTGTCCAAGACTTCCATTCCACGTGTTAAACCATCAGTTGATTCCATGGCAATGGTCCGTACGACCCCATCACCAAGTTCCAAAGCTACTTCAAGAACGACTTTTGATTTTTGTTGGTCATTTTTATAGACTACAAGCGCATTATTGATCTCAGGAAGTTTATCTCCAACGGAAAAGGCAACGTCTACGACGGGACCTACGACCTGAGAAATTTTGCCTAAACTCATGTCATTCTCCTATTCTAAGTAATTTCTACTGCTCAAAAGTTCTCTTTCGAGCATCTGTTTTTGTATATAAAATTGTATCCGACAACTATTCAAGGGCGCTAGCACCAGCAACGATTTCAGTAATTTCTTGTGTAATCGCTGCTTGACGAGCACGGTTGTATTGAATCGTTAATTCATCAATGACTTTCTTGGCATTGTCTGTTGCAGTTTGCATGGCCATCATCCCCGCAGCATTTTCAGCTGTTTTAGCATCAATAATGGCACCATAGATCATGCTTTCAGCAAATTGAGGAAGCAATTGATCCAAAATGGCATCTCGACTAGATTCCAATTCTAGATTCAATACATAGTCCTCATCCGCTTCATTTGGGTCCAAATCAATAATTGGAAGCATTTGTTCCACCCGCATTTGACTCGTCAAACTGTTGACGTGGTGGTTGTAACAGACGTACAACTCATCAAACAAGCCTTCCTGATACATTTGGACTGTTTTCGAAATGATCTTGCGAACTTCCTTAAAGCTAGGCTGATCAGGCAAACCACGCAATTCATAAACCGGCTGAATCCCACGGGCACGGAAGAAATCCGCACCGACGCTTCCAATACAGATCACTTCAAAGTCATCTCCAGTTGGATGGTATTCTGCCTTCATTTCCATCATGGTTTTAAGGATGGAGGCATTGTAACCTCCAACCAAACCACGATCGGATGTAATCACGATATAAGCTGTCTTTTTTACCGGGCGACTCACCAACATCGGATGGGACTTGGTATTTTCTGTTTCATGTCCATGGAGCAAGTCTGTTAAGAGCTTACGAACCTTAGCAGCATAAACCTGAAAATCCTTGGCTGCCTGCTCAGATTTACCAAGTTTGGCAGCGGACACCATCTGCATGGCATTGGTGATTTGACTGGTGTTTTTTGTGGATGCAATTTTATTTTTAATATCATTTAATGAAACTGCCATCTTCCACTCCTATTTCTATTTGAAATTTGACTGGTTGACAAATTCAGTAAGGGCTGCATCCAGTTCTTCTTCTGCTGGAAGATCATGTGTCGAACGAATCGTCTCAAAGATTTGATGATAATGTGCTTCAAAGTAATCAAACAACTCTTCTTGGAAACGAAGAATGTCGTCTACTGGAACACTATCTAAGAAACCATGAGTCAAGGCATACAAGATCACGACTTGTTTTTCAACTGTCAATGGTTCATGAACAGGTTGTTTCAAGACTTCCACTGTCCGACGACCACGGTTCAATTTCGCTTGAGTGGCCGCATCCAAATCACTACCAAATTTCGTGAAGGCTTCCAACTCACGGTAGGAAGCGAGGTCGATACGAAGGGTACCAGCAACCTTCTTCATAGCCTTGATTTGAGCAGATCCACCAACCCGGGAAACAGAAGATCCGGCATCAATGGCTGGACGAATACCGGCATTAAACAAATTATCTTGCAAGAAGATTTGTCCGTCTGTGATCGAAATCACATTGGTTGCGATATAAGCGGAGATGTCCCCTGCTTGGGTTTCAATGATTGGAAGAGCTGTAATAGAACCCCCACCCAATTCATCCGAAACTTTCGCAGAACGTTCCAACAAACGGCTGTGGAGATAGAAGACATCCCCTGGGAAGGCTTCACGTCCTGGTGGACGACGAAGAAGAAGGGACAATTCACGGTAAGCTACGGCTTGTTTTGACAAATCATCATAGACGATCAAAACATGTTTACCGTTATACATGAACTCTTCTGCCATGGCAACCCCAGCATAAGGTGCCAAATAAAGCAATGGAGACGGTTGAGAAGCCGAAGCGGTTACCACAATCGTATAATCCATAGCTCCGTATTTACGGAGAGTTTCTACTTGCGTACGAACTGTTGATTCTTTTTGACCAATCGCCACATAGATACAGATCATGTCTTGACCCTTTTGGTTCAAAATGGTATCGATGGCAATCGAAGTTTTCCCTGTTTGACGGTCCCCGATGATCAATTCCCGTTGACCGCGTCCAATTGGAACAAGGGCATCAATGGCTTTCAAACCAGTTTGTAGGGGTTCTGAGACAGATTTCCGTTGCATAACACCAGGAGCTGGTGTTTCAACTGGACGGAATTTATCTGTCACAATCTCACCCAAACCATCTACTGGTTGGCCAAGTGGGTTAACAACACGACCAATCAAGGCATCCCCTGCAGGGACTTCCATGATTTTACCTGTACGACGGACAGAGTCTCCTTCACGAATATCCGTGAAATCACCCAAGATGATGATCCCGACATCCGTTGTTTCTAAGTTTTGGGCCATCCCGTATGAGCCATTTTCAAAGATTAACAACTCACCACTCATGGCATTTTCAAGCCCATGAGCGCGGGCAATCCCGTCACCAATGTAGGTTACAACACCTGTCTCAGTGACGTCAAAGTTTGGCTTGAAATTTTCAATTTGTTGCTTAATTAAAGCGCTGATTTCTTGTGCGTTAATCGCCAAAATTCACACCACTTTCTATTTCAATTTAGATTTTATAACTTGCAATTGGTGTTTGAGACTGGTATCCAACGTTTTATGATTGGCTGTCACGACAAAGCCACCAATTAAATCTGGATCGATCTTTTGTTGGATCGAGCGAACTTGAATCCCAAATTTTCTTTCGATAATGGGTACTAGCTTTTGCTCTTGAACAGGATCCAAACCAGCAACTGTCGTAACAGTGACGACAAATGCGTTGCTCAACAGTTGAATCTGATCCAAACAAATCGTTACAATGTCATAAAATAAGGCTTCACGATGATTGAGAATAACCACTTCAATCAAATGGTCGAGTAATTGTGAATCAGAGGGTTGAAAAAGTCTTAGACTTTTTGCTTTCTCTTCATCCTCTACACCGATATGAGCTAAGAAGTTAGCAAGTCCAGTCTCCTCAAAAATGCCCTTGATTTGGGTCAATTTTTCAAAGACAAGATCTTGTTCTCCTTTTTCAAAGACCAATTGAACAAAAGGCTGGGTATATTTCTCAATCACCATCAGTTGCTTTTTGTCCATTAGGCTTCTCCTAATTCATCAAGATAGCGATCGATCAGTTGGCGTTGACCTTCAGCATCCAGCTGTTGACTCAACAATTTGCTGGCAAGATTGACAGTGAGATCTGCCACATCGCCTTTGATACTGTTCAATGCTTCTTCTTTGTTATGCGCAATTTCTTGTTGCGCTTTTTCTTTCAAACGTACTGCTTCTTGAGTGGCTTCTGAAAGGATCTGAGATTTGTTCTTTTCTGCAGTTTCCTTTGCATTTTCGACAATAGACGCAGCTTCTTTGCGGCTACCTGCCAACTCTTCTTCACGTTTACTTGCTAGTTCCTCAGCTTTTTGACGAGCTGATTCTGCTCCATCAATATCATCTGTAATCTTTTTGGCACGCGCTTCTAAAATTCCATTGATATTGTTCCATGCAAATTTCTTTATTAAAAAGATTAATAATAGGAAGGAACCAGCAATGAGAATAAAGTTACCAATAATTTCACTCATTGATACATGCATTCTTCTACTCCTCCTCTACTTACTCTTCACCATTAATTTTCTTACCAATATAGATTGATGACAACATGGTAAACACATAGGCTTGGATACATGAAATAAAAATTGAAAATGCAGTCCATGCCATGCTACCAATAAAGGCAAATGGATACCAATAGAAAGCTTGGTGTGATAAGTTCACGAGCAAGCTTGCTAATACCTCACCCGCAAAGATATTTCCGAAGATCCGAAGTGCCAAGGAGGCAAAGTTCGTTAATTCTTCCAAAATATTCATGGGGGTCATGAATCCAGGTGTCACAAAAGCCTTTAAATATTCCTTCACACCACGTCGGCGAATTCCTTCTACATGGGCGATTAAGGTGATCAAAAATGAAAAGGCAAAGTCATAACCCAGGTTAGCGGTTGGTGATGTCCACAAATTGTAACCATTGGTCGTTTCGATTTTAGCCATCAATCCAATGTTATTGGCCACTAAAAGAAAGAGGAAAAGAACAAACAAGAACAAGGAATAGTCCTTTATATAATGTTCCCCAATATTTCCTTTGGTGAAGCCTACGACAAAGTCATATGCGTATTCCAGCACATTTTGTTTGCCCTTTGGTCGGATCGTCATTTTACGGCTGGCCCAATAAATAAAGCCAAAAACCACCAAAACAGCAATCAAGGTCATAGCAAGTAGGGTCAAATTAAAAGTTACAGGTCCAAGAGTTATCGTTGGAGTGATACTTTCTTCCAAGTTTTGACACCTCCTTTTCTAAAATAGAAGCGTCTATTTGATAATAAAGGCCATAACCAAGGTTACGAAGAAAGTACCTTCGACAAAGGCAACACCAAGAATCAAGAGGCTACGCAATTGACCGATAATTTCTGGTTGACGAGACGCAGATTTCAATAAGCTACTCATCATCAAACCTTCTGCCAGTGATACACCAAAACAGGCTAAACAAAGACCTAAAAATGTTAAATTCATGATGAATTCTCCTTTTATAAATTTTACCTCCTTAGTTTACTCCTAAAAGATATAATAGTCAAATATTTCCTATAAAAGTAAGCGTTTTAGTGAAATTACGTTATTTTTTTAATATGATAATTTTTCCTATCTACGATTGATTTCTTTTAATTTTTAGACGCTTTGTCCACCTCTATTCATTTTTTCTTCTAAAAAACTCTCACCTGCTCAGCAGATGAGAGAATTCGATTATTTAAAGATAGACGTTTTGAAACTGTCTGTTTGTTGCAGTAATTTCTTAAAGATTTTTTCTTTCAAGGCAAGGGTATTGTCAAATTTGACAGAACCATTCTTCAAGCTGGCCTGATCTTTTTCAACCGCAGTTGCAAAGGCTTGTTTTAAGTCATCATAAGTGCTATAAGTAGTCCCATCAACTTCAATAGCCTGAAGTCCATTTTTAGCACTGGTCACCACTTCGTTGAAGTATGCTTTCTTCCAGTCTTCAAGGGTACTGAATGTTCCATCAGAAATCTTTTGAATGATGTAATCATCCCCTAAAGTCGCATGACCTGCTTGTTTGGATTCTTGTTTATACTTGTTTGAAGCATAGCCTAAGAAGCCTTTTTCATAACCATAGTAGCCCCAGAGTCTAAAGGTATTGTGTTTGAAGGACATGGCTCCAGGAGCCCCTTCACTGGTGTTTCCACCATAGATCCCTGTCATCATCGGCACCGTCACATAGGCTGAGCCAAAGTCTGATGGATTATAGACACCATTTCCAGGACCACGGTTGGTCATGAAGTTGTTGGTGATGAGATCATCTACTGAATGTAAGGTGATGGCTTTTTCCTCATCACTCAAAGGACGCACCTTATCAAATTGATTCTTGGTATTAGCCCCTCGGTATTGTTTATCAACCTTCTTGAACCATGCATTGTTCAAGTCTTGACTGCCTTTATTGAGGACGGCTTCTCCTTCTAGGTAATCCAGAAGCATGAGCGTATCGTTATACCCCTTCATGTAACGATCAATTTCATCGCGTGATTGAAGGTAATTTGGATTAGTGTTGTACCATTGGTTGCCGTCGTTTGGACGTTCATAGGCCATATTGAGACCTAGAGCTTTGTATTCCCCATTTGGATTGGATACGGATGGCGTTTGGAGCATGCCTTGAGCATAGGCTTCTAGATCCGTTCCTTCGCGGTGTCTCCAACCACCTAAGTAAACCATACGGTCATTGACGTGCGTCGTTTCGTGCGTGAAGGCAGAGACCCCAAAGTCACTGATCATATCGGTCACCATGAAGAAGACAGAGTCATCTTTATATGGATTTCCGTAAATTCGCGCCACTGCTCCCATTCGCCAATCTGTCGCATGATAACGATCGGTTGGGCCATACAATTCACGGATTGGAGCCACATCTTTACCACTGTTGGTATGGCCATAGCGATCTGTACTAATACCCTTGTAGTTTTGATTATCAAGGACAGGGGTCGGCACCATATTATTGCTCTTCAAGAGTCGATTGCGAACCTTATCCGTTGCGAGACGTGACCAGAAATCTAGGTAATTCTGTTGTCCTTTAGCCACCTTGTCAATTTCCGCTTTAAAAGCAGTTCGTTCCGCTTCCGTGTTCTTACCATATTTCTCAAAGGAACTATAAGCCATTGTATTGTAGGTTGAAATCAAGAACATATGGGCATCTTTTAAGTTCAAGAGTGGCAAGATCATTTTACCGTGAACATCATTGTTTAAGCCCTCATAGGCTCTATGCTTAGCAGATGCGAACGCTGGATTGGTCGTCTCAGGCTCTACAATATAGACATTGTCTTTGGTTGCTTTGATAAACCAATCATTCAAGTCTCTATCACTTGTAAAGAGCTCCATATTGTACTTCAGGAAGTCATTAAGATTTCCAGAAAGAGTCGATTTAGCTACGACTTCACGAAAGGCATCGTGGGTCCGAGTCCCTTTGATATAGTCTTCTTTTGAACCAATTTCAATCAAGCGGTCTAAGACATCAACATTCTTACCATAGAAGTCTGGTTTAAACAACATGAGCTGTTTGAGATGGACATCATCAAACTTCACTCCGTAATAACGGTTGAGATAAGAGAGACCCAGGAGAACCGCTGCCTTGTTATCCTCAATTTTCTTGATAAGCGCCCGTTTGGCAGCCTCATCTGTGTTTAATTGATGGTCTTGGTTTTCAACCAACTGTTTCACAAAGTGAGTCAAATTATCCTTCACCTCTTTGAAGGATTCTTCAAGATAAATGTTCTTAATAGCATTGACTTTGTTAGGTCCTGTTCTACCTAAGTGAGTGTAGATTGGATCTGATTGCAATTCTACAGGACTTAATTTCTCTACGATGGCACTGATGAGATCGCTCCGGTCTTTGTCCACCATATTTGGAGTGTAGACCACTTCACCGAGCTCCGCCACACTGTACTCTTTCACTTGTTTGACTTTTGAATCTTTCGGTGAAATGCTAAAGATATCTTTTGTCTTATCCGAGTAATGGATCAGAATGTGGTCGGCATCAGCCAATTCTGTTACAAAATCATTGCCCTTCATGGCCGTCACAGACAAGACTTCCTTGGTCAAGAGAGGACTAGTCGCAGCCAATTTATTTCCTTGGTCGACAATCCATTCTTTGTTGTAGAAAGGTTGCAATTTAGCAATATTGCGGTAAGCTAGCTCACGAGTCGCATCGTAAGCAGTGATGGCCTTGTATTGATCGTCTTTGCTAACAAGGTGATTGAGCGTATCTTCGATCGGTTTGCTGCTGGTAAATTTATCAGCAGTGATTCCCATTGCTTCAATCTTCTGCTCAGCTTCTGCAAGGGTAATGCTAGGGATTTTACGGGAGTTGTTAAAGGTTTTCTTCCCTTCACTCACGCCTTCCACACTGTAATTGCGCTTGGTTCTTGAATAGGTGAAATAATCATCTGCGTCAATATCTGAGTGACCAAAGACCATCTCACCCGTCTTGACTTTCATCATGGTGATGTTGTCTTCAATAGTCCCCAAGGCCCAGTTGGTCCCTAGTAATCCACCAGACTGAACTGCTTCTTTGAGTTCAATTGAACCTTTAGCAACGGAGTTTCTGAGAACCCCTTCTTTACCCACTGTGTGGTTATTTCCACCATTTTGAGAGGAATAAACGAGACCTGCAGCTTTGGCTTTGTTCCCAGTGATTTCAGCATCAACGTAAGCTTTTTCAACGACACCTTTCCAGTTCTCACCAACAACACCCGCTAGATAGCCACCTTTGTTGCCAGTAGCGTGCAGTTTCCCGATAAAGGCAACATTGCTGACCTTCCCACTACCATCAATTTTATTGACGATCCCTGCTACGTCATTGTTCCCAACAACACTTCCTGTTACTTTAACATTTTCAACAGTTGCATTGTTTTTGATGACACCTGCGATTGGTGCTACTCGATCTGTCCCAGGTAGGTCAATATTGACATTTTCAAGCAAGAGATTCTTAACCGAGCCACCTTCGATGTTTCCAAATAATGGTCTTGTAATGTTATGGATGGCAAATTTATTTCCATCCGTACTTTCCAAAATTCCCTTGAAGGCATTGGTCACATAGGATTTCCCTGCTGGCTGGACATTAGCCGCATTCATATTGCTACCCAGTTTAAAGGTTCCAGTCGGATTGGCTTGCATGGCTTTTACAAGTTCGTTGAAATTGTAGTAGACATCACCTTCATGTGCTTTTGGTTTCGCAATATAGTGGATATAGTCCTCACTGAACTGGTTGTCCGCAGTCCGTTGGATGAGATCAGGAGCTTTGGCTGTTACTTTGTAGAGGGTCACGCCATCTACCGTTACTTCTTCAATTTTATCAACGGCTAGTTTTGTAACCTTATTATCATGGGTAGTGACCTTTAAGTAGTAAGGCTTCACATCTGATGGTGTTTCAGACAAGAGGCTGCTATCGATCTCAAGACCTTGGTCATCCACGCTAATCAGACTGGTTTCCTTGATGTTTTTGATTTCAACTTTTTTAAGATCAATTCTCAGTGGTTCTTCCTTGAGAACTTCTTCTTCATCCCCATTTCCACGGTCATACACCATGGTCGTTGCGAGCGTATAATCCTTGTAGTAGTCCAAGTCCGCTAAAGCAGCTGCTAAGTCCGTCTCTGAAAGGGTAAAAGTTCTCACCACTTGGTCGCCCTTCTTCAATACAGCCTGGATGGACTTAATAGTAACACCTTCCGGTTTGTCCAAATGATAAGTAGCTTTGGCACTGCGCTTCAATTCTTCCTTATCGACCTGGGTCAAAGTTAAGGTTGGCTTGTCAAGTTCTTTGGTCCCTTGTTGAATGATCTGATCTTGCGCCTGTTCAACTACTTCCTCCGTAACCGTTGGGGCATCCGCCGTTTTAACCCCCTTGATGGTCTTGTAAACCTTGGTGATTTTCTTCTTCCCATTTTTACCGGCTTGAGAAACCCTTTCTGATCCTTTTAGCAAGGTGGCATCTTGTTCGGTTACCGTCTTAAATGGAATTTCCTCATACGAAACATCCTCTGTTTGGCCTTCAATCGCCTTAGTCCCACGACTAATTTTTTCTGTCACAGGAGCTTTTACCGTTTCAGTTGTCGTGCTCACGGGCTCGCCAATCTTCTCACCATTGACCGTCTTATAAACACGACGAATCTCCTGACTACCAGCCTCGCCTTTCTGAAGAAGGCTTTCTTCATCTGTGTAATGATTGGCATCCGCTACATACTCGGTTTCATATGGAAGGATTACCGTTTCTGTCTCTGTTACCGTCCCTTCCGTTACTTGATAGGTTGGGTTCTCCGGTTGAACAGGAGCTTCTCCCACATGGCCTTCTTCTTGTGTCCCTTTGGCTTCTACCACACCTGTATAGGTTGGGTTCTCCGGTTGAATAGGGGCTTCGCCGACATGGCCTTCTTCTTGTGTCCCCTTGGCTTCTACTACACCTGTATAGGTTGGGTTCTCCGGTTGAACAGGAGCTTCACCGACATGACCTTCTTCCTGTGTCCCCTTGGCTTCCACCACACCTGTATAGGTTGGGTTCTCCGGTTGAATAGGGGCTTCGCCGACATGACCTTCTTCTTGTGTTCCTTTGGCTTCCACCACACCTGTATAGGCTGGGTTCTCTGGTTGAACAGGAGCTTCACCGACATGACCTTCTTCTTGTGTCCCCTTAGCCGTTACAACTGGAGAAGGACTGGGTTGAGGGGTTGGTTGGGCATCTTCTTTTGTCCCGACAGCAAGAATTTGTGAAACTGGTTCTTTAGTGACCTTGCTTTCAACGACTCTGCGAACTTCTTGTCCATCTACCACACTCACTTCTGTCAATAGGGTCCGCTCCCCATTTTGACCAGCAGTCAGCACCTTGGTTTGCCCTTTAGCTAATGTGGGATCAGCTTGTTTGACAGTTTCAAATGGCACAGGCTCAGTAGAGACTTCCAGGCTTGGTTTTTCAACTTGAGGAAAGGCTGGTGCGACTTCTGGGGTCACACGCGCTTGTGCTTCCACTTGTGGAATCCCTGTATTTGTTTTGATCGTTCCTTCTACAGAAGGTTTCGTTTCCTGCATAGCCTTTGGCTCTTGTAAGCTCGTCTTTTGGACTGACGGGTAGCGCAGATAACCAA
>JBKXCY010000022.1:0-14511 GCA_046994005.1 Streptococcus sp. | reverse complement strand
ATCTATGGCTACAAGGTGGATGTAGCTATTTCTGAAAGTTATCTGGTCAAAAAGGGTCTAGCTAACCTGACCACTTTTCTCTCCATTGCTTTCCTGATTTTCTTGATCCTTTACTTGTTATTACGGCAGATTTTCAAAAATTACCGGCGTCAAGTCCTCGATTTGGTTGATACCATGAATCAGATCAGTCAAGGCGATAGTGAACGACGGATTGATACCTCGACCAAGGACCAAGAACTGCTGGTTATTGGTAATATGATCAATACCATGTTAGACAATATGGATAAGAATATTCGGGATATCTATCAGCTACAGCTCAGCCAAAAAGATGCCAATATGCGGGCCCTACAAGCCCAGATTAATCCCCACTTCATGTACAATACACTGGAATTTATCCGGATGTACGCCGTCATGCAAGAGCAGGATGAATTGGGTGATATTATCTATGAGTTTAGTAGTCTCTTGCGCAACAATATCTCAGATGAGCGAGTGACGACAGTTGAAAATGAGCTCGAATTTTGTCGCAAATACAGCTACCTCTGTATGGTGCGTTATCCAAAATCGATTGCCTATGGCTTTAAGATCGATCCAGGCTTGGAAAAGATGAAGATTCCAAAATTCACCATCCAGCCTTTGGTCGAGAACTATTTTGCGCATGGAGTGGATCACAAACGCAAGGACAATGTGATTAGTGTCAAAGTCTTGCAAGGAGAAGGGCAAGTCATGATCCTGATCAGTGATAATGGGCGCGGGATGGAAGAAGAACAGCTAGAAAAAATTCAAGAGATGCTAGCCAATCGCAATCCACGCTCAGAAATCGAAGAAAAGAGTGGGCGGCAGTCCATCGGAATTGTCAATGTTCATGAACGCATGCTACTCTATTTTGGAGATCGCTACCATATCCAAGTCTTCTCCCAACCTCACCATGGAGTGACCTATACGATAACCATTCAAGATGAATAAAGGAGACAGAATGTACAAAGTCTTATTAGTAGACGATGAGTATATGATTACAGAAGGGTTAAAAAAATTAATCCCCTTTGACCACTGGAATATGGAAGTGGTCGCAACTGCAGAAGATGCAGACCAGGCCCTTGATTATGTACGAGAGCATCCGGTGGATGTGGTGATCACGGATGTCAATATGCCTGGAAAGACCGGACTTCAGATGATTGCAGAGATGAAGGATTTAATTCCAGATGCTGCTTTTATCATTATGTCAGGCTATCAGGATTTTGAATATGTCAAGACAGCCCTCAATTTGCGCGTGGCAGACTACCTGCTCAAACCGGTCAATAAGGTGGAGATGGGCAATATCCTAGAAAAAATCCAGCACCAAATCCAGCAACCAAGCCAAGAGTTGGCCAACCGCTTGATTCACGATGATATCTCTGAGGAAGAGTTTTGTCGGTATATCGCAGGACGAAACTCACTGTGGATTGGGGTTGCTAAGGAGAAAAAAGGCTTTATCAGCTCGTCTTATCAAGTTCTTGGGCAAAATCTTCAACTCTTTATCTCGGATCAAGAAGAAGAAGCCATGATTCAGAAGGTCTTCGAGCCTCCTTATAAGGAGCACTTTCATCAATTTAAGGACCTAGTAGAGCGGAGCCTCTTTTATGGGGCGATCCCTCTCAATCAAGATGAAGAGGTCTTCCATTACTACGAACCGGCCTACCGGGTGATCATGCAAGGAAATATCCAACAGATCTTAGAAGAACTGGACTGGTTAGAAAAAATGATCCTTGAGAAGACACCCAAGGTGTCGCTGACCAAGCAGCTCTTTATCCAATTTTTGATGGATGTCTTTCATTTGTTTGAATACCTGCAAGGAGACGATTTAGCTGATGTGGTCAAGAAAGTCCAAGAAGCTGCTACCTTTAGCGAGATGATTGGCTTTATCCAGGAAGAGTTGTCCCGTTTCTTATCCCACTATCGGATGAATGAAAATGTAGCGAGTGTCCTTCAAGTGATTAGCCGCGATTACCAAAAAGAACTGTCACTCAAGGAGATCAGTCAGGATCTCTTTATCAATCCAGTCTATTTAGGCCAATTGATTAAACGAGAAACCAATGCAACGTTCGCAGAACTCCTCAACAAACAGCGGATTAAGGCTGCCCAGCAGCTCCTCTTATCGACCAATGACAGCATTGAAGATATCTGCTATAAAGTCGGTTACAGTAACGTGGGCTATTTCTACAAGGTTTTCCGCAAACTCTGTGGAAAATCACCTAAAACCTATCGCTTACAAGTCATGACAGAACATGCAGAAGATGAGTAAAAGGCTGAGACGATTTGTCTCAGCCTTTTGATTGAAGACAACGTCTTCTTAGAAACTTTCCTTAGGTGAGTACATAACAGAAGGTCAGAGACTATGAAGCTAACTTTTGAGTATTTTTTTATTTGACAAATATAAGTAGACAGTGTATACTTTATAAAAAGTAGACGACGTATACTTTGATAAGGGAAGGTGGTCAAATGAAACGGAATACGGAAGAACTGAAAGAAAAGTTAATTTCGGTTGGCATTGAAGAAATCAGAACTAACGGGATTGACCGGATGTCTATGCGTACAATAGCTCAAAAATGTGGGGTGACTCATGGAGCTCCCTATAAGCATTTTGGAAGTAAAGATAGATATATTCAAGTGGTTATGGAACACTTATCAATGTTCTTTTTGAAAAATATGATACAAGGGATTGATACTTCCATAGATGCAAGAACTCAACTAACTCTGATGGGCTGTAACTTTGTAAGGTTTGCCCAAGAGGAAACCTATCTATTTGAAGTATTATTTATCAAATTTCCATATAACTATATGGAGTTATCCCATGAAACTATTTCAGTCAACTCCTCTTTACCAGGATTTGAACATTTTAAGTCGGTAGCGTTAAGACTTAAAGATGAGGAAAATCTTTCTAGTAGTGACGCAGAAATTTTGATCCATTTTTGGAGTTTTATTGCTGGTTTGGCTCTATTGGTAAGGAGTCCCGTTGGAGAAAGCTTTAAAGAAAATGATGTTCAAAAGACCGTCAGAACGATGCTTGATATTTATATAAAAGGAGATAGCTGATGAATGTTTTAATAATCTATTCACATCCGAATGAAACAAGTTATAATGCATCAATCCTTCAAACTGTGCAAAAGCATTTAGCACCAGAGCATAGGGTTAAAATAGTAGACTTATATAAAGAAAACTTTGATCCGGTTTTACGTTTTGATGAAAGGCATAAAAGGAGAGATTTACAGCATAATGAAGACATGAAACCGTATAGAGATTTATTGAGTTGGGCGGATCAGTTGATTTTTATTTTCCCTACTTGGTGGAGTGGAATGCCAGCTATTTTAAAAGGTTTTATTGATCGTGTTTTTGTTGCAGGTTTTGCTTATCAGAATGGACCTCGAGGTCCGGTGGGACAACTAGATGGAAAAGCGTGGATCATTACGACGCATAATACGCCAAAAATTTTTCTTCCTTTTTCTCAAGACTACGCAAAGGTTCTAAAATCCCAAATCTTGAAACCCTGTGGTATTAAACCGGTTAAAGTGACACAAGTTACACGAGTGGAGTATATGAGTGATCGTCAACGGAAAGAAGAACTCGAAAAAATCGCACAAATAGCCAAAAGGATTTAAAAAGTGCTTTACAAGTCATGACAGAACATGCAGAAGATGAGTAAAAGACTGAGACGATTTGTCTCAGCCTTTTTACTTTAAGTCCTTTGTATCTTGATTTTCCCAACCAGCAGCTCCGCTTCAATGGTGATTTCTGTGAGTTGGTTCCAGTCGATTTTCTCTTGATCTACGTGAAATAGAAGGGGGGTCATGGCGAGGAGCGCCTGGCGTTCTTCAGGAGTTAAACTCTTGGTGAGGCTGACTGTTTCGGATGAGAGGATCTGGCAGTGGTCTTCAAAGTGCTCCAAAATTTCCTGATTGGAGTAAGATTGCTTGGTCAATTGATCTTGGGCCAACTGACGAATCTCTTTCAGATGAGAAGAGGTTGGGACAACCTTAATGATCACCCCTTCAGCCTTTAAGACACGCTCAAATTCAGCGTAATTAGCCGGGGAGAAGATGTCCAAAATGATCTCCATACTTTGGGATTGAATGGGTAAATGAGCCAAGTCTCCTACAAACCAATTGACCTTCCAGCTAGCGTCACTCTTGGCAGCTAGTTGCACAGATTCTTTGGAAAGATCAAATGCATAGAAAGTAGCCTTGGGATAGGCTTCTTGTAGTTTTCGGGAGTAATAACCTTCTCCGCAACCGATATCTAGAATTCTGGCATCACTGGTCGGAATTTTTTGTCCGATCGCTGTTAGAATCGGATCATAAAAACCTGCTTCTAAGATCAGCTGGCGATTCTGGAAATTTTCTTTGTCATAGTCCTTCGATTGTTTGATCTGAGGAGCCAGGTTGACATAGCCAAATTTCGCTAAATCAAAAGAATGGCCCTTGGGACATTTAAAACTGGTCCCCACAAGTTCTAGGTCCAATTGACAGATGGGACAGGCAAAAGCAGTGGCTGTTTGAAATCGTTGTAATTTTGGTTTAATCGGTGTATTCATATTAGTAGTGTAACAAAAGAGCCTCTATATAGCAACCGATGCTCTAATGGGACTAAGTCACACTTTTTAACGATTCTACGCGGTATTGAATGGAACTTGAGTCTCTTTATTTAATTTCCTCATTTTTGTCCAATGGATCGCTTAGGATGGTTTTCAATTCTGGGCAATACTTACTTGCCTCAAATTCAATGATCTCATATTGAGCAATCTCATTTTGATAGAATGGATCGTGTGTAATGATTTCTTGAACGGCTTCTTTATTTTTAGCTCTCATGAGAATGATACCGCCGGTCCTTGGATTTTTCCTTCCAGATGCGATAAAATGACCTTTTGTATAATATGATTTAAAAACTCTATGTGTTTTCTAAGAATTTTCAACTTCATCAAGGGCTTGATATAGGTAAGATTTACAATAAACATAAGTGACTCCTTTAAAATAAATGATAAAAATTCTAATCCTTTAAACTACCTGAATAGTAGGCACATTTTTGTAAGGAAAAATGTTAACAAATAAAAATTGGAACTGTAGTATGTCTCAGTCTTGATGTGGTTGGTGGGAAATGGAGGATGAATATATTATGGGTTATAAACAAGCATAAGAGAGTTCGTTTCAATCAATTGAGAAGAGAAGTTGAAGGGATTACAACTATCAGTTTGACACGTGGATTAGATGTTTTAATAGAGAACCAATTGGTTGAGAAATATGATTTTGAAACGATGCCACTCCATACAGAATATGAGCTGACAGAAAAAGGCAAGTCCCTGATGCCGATTTTAAAAGACTTGAATCAATGGGGAAAAGAATGGCTGCAATAAAATTTTGGCTGAGGAGTGACCTTAAATAATCCTGTGGAAAAGTGTATAAGAAAACCACGAAGTTCATACCAAACTTCGTGGTTTTACTTTCTTAATAAGTTAAAACAAAGTATTTTTTCTTACCGCGACGGATAACGGTCAACTCATTTTCTAATTTATCGCTATCGCTCAAGACATAGTCAAGGTCTTGGATGCGTTCGCCGTTGACGTAGATAGCTCCGTTTTGAACATCTTCGCGGGCTTGGCGTTTAGAATTTACCACACCAGCTGTGACCAAGAGTTCAACAATGTTGAGGTTGTCTTCTGCTTGGACCTGGTAGTTTGGCACACCACGAAGGCCTTGTTTGAGTTCTTTTACAGAAAGGTTTTTGATGTTTCCTGCAAAGAGTTGTTCTGTGATGTTGAGAGCTTCCTTGTAGGCTTCTTCGCCGTGGACAAGGGTGACCACTTCACGCGCCAAGATCTTTTGAGCCAAGCGTTCATGAGGAGCAGCCTCAAACTGTTTGCGGATCTCTTCGATTTCATCGAGTGACAAGAAAGTGAAGATCTTCAAGAAGCGCACAGCGTCGGCGTCCATCACATTCATCCAGAATTGGTACATTTCGTATGGAGATGTTTTGTCTGCATTGAGCCAGACGGCATTGCCTTCTGATTTACCGAATTTCTTACCAGTTGCATCTGTGATCAAAGGCACAGTCATAACATGACCAGTTTTATCTGCCTTACGACGCATCAACTCAGTACCAGCTGTCATGTTTCCCCATTGGTCAGATCCACCGATTTGAAGGGTTACATTGTGTTCTTGGTTGAGGACGTAGAAGTCATAGCCCTGCATGATTTGGTAGGCAAACTCTGTGTAAGAAATTCCTGTCTCAATCCGTTTTTTAACAGATTCTTTACTCATCATAGCATTGACTGTAAAGTATTTTCCGACATCGCGAAGGAAGTCAATAAAGCTAATGCTTCCGAACCAATCGTAGTTGTTGACCATTTCGGCTTTGTTGTCGCCATTTTCAAAATCGAGGAAACGAGATAATTGCCCTTGAATGGAGCGAACCCATTCTTGTACAGTTTCTTTTGTTTGGAGACTACGTTCAGCATCTTTGAAGGACGGATCACCAATGAGACCAGTCGCACCGCCAACGAGCGCATAAGGTTTGTGGCCTGCTAATTGAAGGCGACGGCTCGTCAAGATGGCAACCAAGTGACCAAGGTGAAGGCTGTCAGCGGTTGGATCATAACCAGTATAATAAGAAACCTGACCTTCTTCCAGTGCTTTGCGCAAGGCTTCTTCATCCGTCGTTTGAAATACCAAACCACGCTCTTTTAGCTCATCAAAAATGTGCATGTGTCTTTTCTCCTTTATAAGTTTATTCATTTCTCTATTCTACCATAAACCACGGAAATGGCAATGGTTTCCATCATTTTCTTGACCTTACTCAAAAAGATTGAGTGACGATTTCTACGCTCTTGTGATTGAAAACAAAGGGTCTAATCTGCTATAATATAGGGAACAAGGAGAAAGAATCAGTGAATCAATTAAAAGAGAAGCTGCAAGAATTTTGGACGAAGATTCAAAAATTCTTTGCAAATATGTATACAGAAACTCCGAATAAGGAAAAAAATGAGGAAAGTAGCTGGTCTGTCGGTGATATTTTTGCGACCTTTTTACGAACCCTCAAACTCTTGTGGGATGTCATGATCGCCCTGTTCGTGTGCCTCTTTTTATTTGGCGCAGGGATCGGGATTGGTTATGCGGCGAGCCTCTTTAGTAACGTCAAGGTTCCAAAGACAGAAGAATTGGTCCAGCAGGTCCGCAACGTCAGCAGTGTTTCAAAACTGACTTATTCCGATAAGAGCTTGATTGCAGAAGTGGACAGTGATTTGATCCGCACGCCAGTCGCAGGAGACGCCATTTCAGACAATGTCAAGAAGGCTGTGATCGCTACTGAGGATGAGAATTTTGAAAGCCACAAGGGGGTTGTACCTAAAGCCGTTCTTCGGGCAACGCTTGGATCTGTAGCCGGCGTGGGTTCCTCTAGTGGGGGATCAACCCTGACCCAGCAGTTGATCAAACAGCAAGTCGTGGGAGACGCTCCAACCTTTACTCGTAAGGCGACAGAGATTGTCGATGCCTTGGCTTTAGAGCGGGGAATGGATAAAAATGAAATCCTAACCACCTACTTAAATGTTTCGCCTTTTGGACGAAACAATCGGGGACAAAATATTGCGGGTGTGGAAGCTGCAGCTCAAGGAATCTTTGGCGTCTCTGCCAAAGACTTGACCGTTCCACAAGCGGCCTTTATCGCTGGCTTGCCACAAAGTCCGATTGTCTACTCTCCTTATGCTGCAGACGGTAGCCTAAAGAGCAAGGAAAACCTCGAGTTAGGTTTGGCGCGTGCCAAAGACGTTTTGTTCAATATGTACCGGACGGGAGCCTTGTCGAAAAAAGACTACGAGACCTATGCTCAGTACGACTTGACCAAAGACTTCATGGCTCCAGATGGCATCGAGAAAACACCGCATGACTACCTCTACTTCCAAGCCATGGAAGAAGCAAAAGAGGCCATGTATGATTACTTGATCAAGCGAGACAATGTCACCAAGCAAGACTTGAAAAATAATGAAACCGTCAAGGCTTACCAAGAATTAGCTGAGAGCGAGTTGCGCGAAGGTGGCTACACCATTCAAACCACGATTAACAAACCGGTTCACAATGCGATGCAGGCTGCAGTCGCGAATTTTGGAAGCGTCTTGGATGATGGGACGGGTCTAGTAGAAGTCGGCAATGTCCTGATGGACAACCGTACGGGTGCCGTTTTAGGATTTATCGGTGGACGGAATTTTGACGGCAACCAAAACAACCATGCTTTTGATACAGAGCGTTCCCCAGGGTCTGCTATCAAACCTCTGTTGGCCTATGGGATTGCCATCGACCAAGGCTTGATGGGAAGCAATAGCATCCTTTCTAACTACCCGACTAATTTCTCAAGTGGTGAGCCAATCATGCACGTGGATAGCCGAGGGACAGCCATGATGGATCTCCGTGAGGCCCTCAATACCTCATGGAATATTCCAGCTTACTGGACTTACCGGACCCTTCGTGAAAAGGGTGTGGATGTCCCATCCTACATGAAGAAAATGGGCTATGATATCCCTGAATATGGCATTGAGAGTCTGCCAATGGGGGGAGGAATTGAGGTCACTGTTGCCCAACATACCAATGGTTTCCAAACCATTGCTAACAATGGGAACTACCTCAAACGCTACATGGTAGAGCAAATCATTGATCGAGATGGGGATGTAGTCTACAAGCACGAGGCAGATCCTGTTCGTGTTTACTCTCCAGCGACGGCAACGATTATGCAGGATCTCTTGCGCGGGGTTATTACGTCTGGTGCTACAACGACCTTTAAGTCACGGATTAGCCAAGTCAATCCAACGCTGGCAGGTGCTGACTGGATTGGAAAAACCGGTACCACTAACTCAAATGGGGATATGTGGCTCATGCTGTCCACCCCTAATGTTTCTTTAGGAGGTTGGATTGGCCATGACAACAATGCTTCTATGCAGACCTTGACTGGATACAACAACAATGCCCAATACATGGCGCAGTTGGCAAATGCGATCTACCAAGCAGATCCAAGTCTCTTCGGAATTCAGGATAAATTCACTCTCGATAAGAGTGTGATCCGCTCTGAAGTGCTCAAATCGACTGGTGAAAGACCGGGTCGCGTCAATGTCAATGGCCGGGATATCGATGTGAGCGGTCAAATGGTGACGAGCCTTTGGGCCAAAAACGGAGCGCCAACCACTCAATACCGCTTTGCCATCGGGGGATCGGATAGCGATTATCAAAGTGCTTGGGCGGCCATTCTCGGCAATTCCAGTGGAAATCAGTCGAATAATAAGAACAATTCGACAACCAATAGTTCATCCAGCAATAGTTCAAATCGAAACAGCTCAAATCGTGGCAATCGACGCTAGTCTGATCCAGTAGAAAACATAGAGAAAGCCTTGATTTTTGGAGCAAAAAACGGTATAATAGTGATAACTAATTTGTCGTGTGCTTTATTTGAAATATTGTCCAAATAAGAGCTTACAGCAGTTAAATCTTACTTGAATAAGTCGATTTAGCTGCTCTTTTTGTGCCTATTTTTCAGGAAAACCCTAGTTTGTTACACAAATTTAATTTTTCTAAAAATTACAAAAAGCGACGAATGAGGTGAAGAGACAGCTCTTCACGTGATGCAAATCACACAATTGTAGTTAAAACCGGATAGGTGGTGAAAATCATTTTACCAAGCTATCCTAGTATGGAAAAAGGAGCTAAAAACTTTGGCAGGACATGACGTTCAATACGGGAAACATCGGACCCGTCGTAGTTTTTCAAGAATCAAAGAGGTTCTTGATTTACCAAACTTGATTGAAATCCAGACAGACTCATTCAAAGATTTCTTGGATCATGGCTTGAAGGAAGTATTTGAAGATGTGCTTCCCATCTCAAACTTCACGGATACAATGGAATTGGAATTTGTGGGTTATGAAATCCGCGAACCTAAGTATTCGCTTGAAGAAGCGCGCATCCACGATGCCAGCTACTCAGCACCAATCTTTGTGACCTTCCGTTTGGTCAACAAAGAAACAGGTGAAATCAAGACCCAAGAAGTTTTCTTTGGTGATTTCCCAATCATGACTGAAATGGGAACCTTCATCATCAATGGTGGAGAACGGATTATCGTATCTCAGTTGGTCCGCTCACCAGGTGTCTACTTCAATGATAAGGTGGACAAGAATGGTAAGGTTGGTTATGGATCAACTGTTATCCCTAACCGTGGGGCTTGGTTAGAGCTTGAAACCGACTCAAAAGACATTGCTTACACACGTATCGACCGCACACGTAAGATTCCATTTACAACTCTTGTGCGTGCTCTTGGATTCTCTGGAGATGATGAAATCATCGATATCTTTGGGGACAGCGAATTGGTTCGCAATACCATTGAAAAAGATATCCACAAAAATCCAATGGATTCACGGACAGATGAAGCCCTCAAAGAAATCTACGAGCGTCTTCGTCCAGGTGAACCAAAAACAGCGGAAAGCTCACGTAGCTTGTTGGTAGCCCGTTTCTTTGATCCACGTCGTTATGACTTGGCACCAGTTGGTCGCTACAAGATCAACAAGAAACTCAATATCAAGAACCGCTTGTTGAACCAAACCATCGCAGAACCATTGGTAGATGCTGAAACAGGGGAAATCCTTGTAGAAGCTGGTACTGTCATGACGCGCGATGTGATCGACAGCATCTCAGAACAATTGGATAACGGTTTGAACAAAATCACCTACATTCCAAATGATGCTGCTGTTTTGACAGAGCCAGTTGAATTGCAAAAATTCAAAGTTGTCGCTCCGACAGATCCAGACCGCGTTGTCACCATCATCGGAAATGCTAACCCATCTGACAAAGTGCGCATCATCACACCTGCTGATATCTTGGCAGAAATGAGCTATTTCTTGAACCTTGCAGAAGGTATTGGTCGCGTGGATGATATCGACCACCTTGGAAACCGTCGGATTCGTGCCGTTGGTGAATTGCTTGCCAACCAAGTGCGTCTTGGACTTTCACGGATGGAACGAAACGTTCGCGAACGGATGTCTGTACAAGATAACGATATCTTGACACCACAACAAATTATTAACATTCGTCCAGTAACTGCAGCGATCAAAGAATTCTTTGGTTCTTCACAGTTGTCACAGTTCATGGACCAACATAACCCACTTTCTGAGTTGTCTCACAAACGTCGTTTGTCTGCCTTAGGGCCTGGTGGTTTGACACGTGACCGTGCCGGATATGAAGTGCGTGACGTGCACTATACCCACTATGGTCGGATGTGTCCAATCGAAACACCTGAAGGACCAAACATCGGTTTGATCAACAACTTGTCTTCATACGGACACTTGAACAAATATGGTTTCATCCAAACGCCATACCGGAAAGTGGACCGTGAAAAAGGTGTAGTGACCAACGAAATCGTTTGGTTGACAGCCGATGAAGAAGATGAGTACATCGTCGCTCAGGCCAACTCTAAGTTGAACGAAAAGGGTGGCTTTGCTGAGCCAATCGTTATGGGACGTCACCGTGGTAACAACCAAGAGTTCCCATCTGATCAAGTCGACTACATGGACGTGTCTCCAAAACAAGTAGTTGCCGTTGCGACAGCATGTATTCCTTTCTTGGAAAACGATGACTCCAACCGTGCCCTCATGGGTGCCAACATGCAACGTCAGGCTGTTCCATTGATTGATCCAAAAGCCCCTTATGTGGGTACTGGTATGGAATACCAAGCAGCCCATGACTCAGGTGCTGCAGTTATTGCACAACATGGTGGTAAGGTTACCTATGCAGATGCGGATAAGGTGGAAGTCCGTCGGGAAGATGGTTCTTTGGACGTCTACCATGTTCAAAAATTCCGTCGTTCAAACTCCGGTACAGCCTACAACCAACGTACTCTGGTTAAAGTTGGTGAAACCGTTGAAAAAGGTGACTTTATCGCTGACGGTCCATCAATGGAAAAAGGGGAAATGGCCCTTGGTCAAAACCCAATCGTCGCTTACATGACTTGGGAAGGGTATAACTTCGAGGATGCCGTTATCATGAGCGAACGCTTGGTGAAAGAAGATGTCTACACATCTGTTCACTTGGAAGAATTCGAATCAGAAACACGCGATACCAAGTTAGGCCCTGAAGAAATTACCCGTGAAATTCCAAACGTCGGGGAAGATGCTCTTCGTGACTTGGATGAAACAGGTATTATCCGTATTGGTGCTGAGGTTAAAGAAGGCGATATCCTTGTCGGTAAGGTAACACCGAAAGGTGAAAAAGACCTTTCTGCTGAAGAACGTCTCCTTCACGCTATCTTTGGGGATAAATCTCGTGAAGTGCGTGATACATCACTCCGTGTACCTCACGGTGGAGATGGAGTCGTTCGCGATGTTAAGATCTTTACCCGTGCAAACGGTGATGAATTACAATCTGGTGTCAACATGTTGGTTCGTGTTTACATTGCACAAAAACGCAAGATCCGCGTCGGAGATAAGATGGCCGGTCGTCACGGAAACAAAGGGGTTGTGTCTCGTATTGTTCCAGTTGAAGATATGCCTTACCTTCCAGACGGTACACCGGTTGATATCATGTTGAACCCTCTTGGGGTGCCATCACGTATGAATATCGGTCAGGTTATGGAACTTCACCTTGGTATGGCCGTAACTTGGGTATTCACATCGCAACACCAGTCTTTGATGGAGCAAGCTCAGAAGATCTCTGGGATACTGTGAAAGAAGCTGGTATGGATAGCGATGCCAAGACCATTCTTTACGATGGACGTACTGGTGAGCCGTTTGACAACCGTGTCTCTGTCGGTGTCATGTACATGATCAAGCTTCACCACATGGTTGATGATAAACTCCATGCCCGTTCAGTCGGACCATACTCAATGGTTACCCAACAACCACTCGGAGGGAAAGCTCAGTTTGGTGGACAACGTTTCGGGGAAATGGAAGTGTGGGCCCTTGAGGCTTATGGTGCATCAAATGTCCTTCAAGAAATCTTGACTTACAAGTCAGATGATGTCAACGGACGTTTGAAAGCCTATGAAGCGATTACCAAAGGTAAACCAATTCCAAAACCAGGTGTACCAGAATCCTTCCGCGTTCTTGTCAAAGAATTGCAATCACTTGGTCTTGACATGCGTGTCTTGGACGAAGATGATCAAGAAGTGGAACTTCGTGACCTTGATGAAGGGGAAGACGATGATGTGATTCATGTGGATGACCTTGAAAAAGCACGTGAAAAAGCAGCAAAGGAAGCAAAAGCAGCCTTTGATGCCGAAGAATCAGAAAAATAATCAGTAAAAATGATTGTCCTGTGAGCAACCAATGCTTCTAGCAGGATGATTCGATAACAAGATACAGACACAAGGAGGTGGCAAGAAAGTTTCCTTTCTTCCTCCACCTAAGCTGTATCCAAATAAAACAAGTATGAAAACAAGGAAAGGTAAGAAATAGTGGTTGATGTAAATCGTTTTAAAAGTATGCAAATCACCCTAGCTTCTCCAAGCAAGGTCCGTTCATGGTCTTATGGAGAGGTCAAGAAACCTGAAACAATCAACTACCGTACATTGAAACCAGAACGCGAAGGTCTCTTTGATGAAGTCATCTTTGGACCTACAAAAGACTGGGAATGTGCGTGTGGGAAATACAAACGAATCCGTTACAAAGGGATCGTTTGTGACCGCTGTGGGGTTGAAGTAACACGTGCGAAAGTTCGTCGTGAACGCATGGGGCATATCGAGTTGAAAGCACCTGTATCACACATCTGGTACTTCAAAGGAATCCCTTCTCGTATGGGATTGACCTTGGATATGAGTCCTCGTGCCCTTGAAGAAGTCATCTACTTCGCAGCTTATGTGGTGATCGATCCAAAAGATACTCCACTTGAGCACAAATCCATCATGACAGAACGTGAATACCGTGAACGCTTGCGTGAATACGGACCAGGTTCCTTTGTAGCTAAGATGGGTGCAGAAGCGATCCAAGACCTCTTGAAACAAGTGGATTTGGAAGCTGAAATTGCTCTCTTGAAAGAAGAATTGAAGACTGCAACTGGTCAAAAACGTGTGAAGGCTGTGCGTCGTTTGGATGTCTTGGACGCCTTCTACAAATCTGGCAACAAGCCAGAATGGATGGTCCTCAACATCCTTCCCGTTATTCCACCAGATCTTCGTCCGATGGTCCAATTGGATGGTGGCCGTTTTGCCGCCTCTGACTTGAATGACCTTTATCGCCGGGTAATCAACCGGAACAACCGTTTGGCACGTTTGCTTGAGTTGAATGCCCCTGGTATCATCGTGCAAAACGAAAAACGGATGCTCCAAGAAGCCGTTGATGCTTTGATCGATAACGGTCGTCGTGGTCGTCCGATCACAGGACCAGGTAGCCGTCCACTGAAATCATTGAGTCACATGCTCAAAGGGAAACAAGGACGCTTCCGTCAAAACTTGCTCGGTAAACGGGTGGACTTTTCAGGACGTTCCGTTATCGCCGTTGGTCCAACTCTTAAGATGTACCAATGT